>SKLD01000549.1 GCA_007123395.1 Opitutales bacterium | reverse complement strand
GTATCTCCGCGGGAACCCGGTCGGTCAGCAGGATGTCGGAAGGCCGCAGACTGCCGCTGGCGTAGGCGGAGGTAATGTCCGCTGCGGCGACTTCGACGAGACGGCCGATGGCCCACCCCGTGGCGTAGATTGCTTCGGGACCGGACCACCGTTGGACCGAAGCCGTTTCGATGCCCTGTTCGCGCAGCCATTCGCCGTCGTTACGGGCGGCCTCCGCTTGTTCGAAGGTGGGAAAGTAGTAGCGGGGCACATCGTCGGCGTCTTCGACGGCGGCAAAAACAGTGTCGTAGCTCTCAAGGACGAACTCGCGGTCGAGGGGATCGAGCGAGACAAACTGCACACCGGCGGCGACCGGAATAAGCCCTCCCGGTCCGCCCTGATATTCAAGAATCGCAAACACCGCGCCGGAAAGCGCCCGTCGGCCTGTGTTGTAAAGCGTTTGCGCATCGAACTCCGCGCGGGAGATTCCCGAGAACTCCGGAATGTGCTCACGGGCGAAGTCGTAGTGAAACGGGTACCGATTGCTTTGCTGAAAGTAGAGGCGTGCGTCATCCTCCGGGCCGACCGCGGGAAGCAGCGTGAACTTCACCCACGAGAGTTGGAAGCGTCCTTCAGCGTCCAAACGTTCCGGAGCGACGAAATAGGGAGCCTCGTTGAGCGCAAGCGCCGGAGTCCATGGACCGGCGGCGAGGTTTCCGGAAAGAACGATTCCCGTGAAGAGTGACAGCAGACAGGGTAAACGCATGACCGATGGGTAGGCGAACGCGGGAAAAGAGTCACGGGAATTCGCGCCGTCGGTCTCGCACCGGCGTCGGAAGCGGCGGCAACGGTCGCGCGAGATGTCGGCGCGCGTCCGGCGTCGGTGTGAGCGCCGGGTGTGCGCCGGGCTTCTGCCGTTCCGCATCGGGCGATAAATCAGCCCGAGAACTTCGCGCGGCGGACGTTGGCGGTGTGCTTCAGCCTCCGCCCTTGGGCGGCAACGGTCGCGCGAAGCGGCGGCGCGCGTGCGGCGTCGGTGTGAGCGCCGGATATGCGCCGGGGTGCAGGCCGTTCCGGGATCGGGCGATGAATCAGCCCGAAAACTTCGCGGGGTGGACGTTGGCGGTGTGCTTCAGCCTCCGCCCGGGGGCGGAAACGGTCGTGCGAAAGGTCGGCGCGCGTTCGGCGTCGGTGTGAGCGCCGGGCGTTCGCCGGTGTGCGGCCGTTGTGGGATCGGGCGCTGAAGCAGCCCGAAAACGTCGCGTGGCGGATGTTGGCGGTGTGCTTCAGCCTCCGCCCGGGGCGGCAACGGTCGCGCGAAAGGTCGGCGCGCGTCCGGCATCGGTGTGAGCGCCGGGCGTTCGCAGGGGTTCTGCCGTTCCGGGATCGGGTTTCCGGATGGATTATGAGGTCCGCAAGAAGGAGGTCGCTGTTTGCGTGATTGCAGCGGGTAAGCTGAAAACCAGACTCTCTACCGAGCGCCCAACTGGCGGAGGCGGGAAAGAACGGGCATCGTCAGCCCCGCTGCCAGCGCTGGTTTGTGTAGCTGTACCACCATCCGGGGTCGCTCTCGTTCGGCCAGTGGTAGAGCCAGCCGTTTTCGTCGGCGGAGAAAACGTACGGATAGTGAGCCGCGCTGGTCCAAAGCCATGCGATGGGCGCGGGCAGCGTGGTGAGCCACAATCCGTCCGGATCACCCCCGGCCACGTATATCCAGCCCATGCTCAGATGCTTCACATAGGGAAACGTTGCCGGAAAGAATCGGCCGAGCCACTCCGACTCCGTGGATCCGCTGGAAGACGGGTAATCCACCGGACCGAAGTAGGCCTCCACCGGGTTGGCCAGGACACCGCTCTCATTGATGAATTGGAGGTATCCCGCGCCAAAGTTTTTGTAGCGGACCATGAGAGCGGTGATGCCCCGGGCCTCCAACTCGGCAATGACTCCAGGGCTGACCTCTGGGTCGAGCCGCGGCTCGAAGATAAACCGTTCGGCGAAATTATGGTGGTCCGGCCGGTAGGTCTGGGCAAACGGCGCGGTGATCTCGAAGGGCTCCTGCGTTAGTCCGTAGATGCGCGTGCGATCCCATGCCACGAGCGGTGCGGTGTAGCCGATGGAAAAGAGCGGGACTGGCGGCCAGTGAAAGCGGGTGTCGACGGTGACTCCGACATATTGCAGCCGGCGGTGCCGGGGCAGATCGCCTTCTTGAGGGCCTGTCGGACGCGGCGTCCGCACAAGCATAACCCACTCTGTCACCGGCTGTGTGAGATCGAGGCCGGGATCGAACGTCGGCCCATATCCTACGCCAATCCACGGCGCTGGGTGGCGCGGATAGGCGGTGAGGAGTTCGAAGGTCAACTCGTCGGGGTAGAGCCACGGGATTTCGTCGGCCCTTGGCACGGTGACCGCGAGAGTGCGCGTGGCGGGAAGGCCGGCGACTGTTTCGTCCCACGAATACTTCAGGACCCGGTCGTTGCCGAAGGGGGCGGGCATTTCCACGGAAGTACGGTATCCGGGCCACGTTTCCAACGGTGCCGTCCAAATGTCCATGCCGGCGCCGGCTCTCCGTTCGTAGCGGACGGAGGCAGACCGGGGCGGGCCGCCGTCATCCGCCTCGAGGCGTCCCGAGGGAAGGGTGAGGTTCCACCGGCTCTTTGCCCGGTGGATGGCGGAGACAGTGGACCATTCGCCTTGGTAGGGGACGAGTTCGACGGAACCGGCGAAGAGGTAGCGGACTTCCGGCGGTGCCGGCGGGAGGGAGAGCGGGCGCACCTGCTTGACGACGAGGGATCCGCCGGGGCTCAGTTTCTTGAATTCGAATTCGAGCGGGCGGTCCCTCAGCGCGGGACGCTCTTCGACATACGCCCGGCGCACGGCCCGCAGCAAGGCTGCGAGATCGCGGTATTCGCGGTTCCACTCCAATACGCTATGTTCGCCCAACAAGAGAAGATTGGAGCGCTGCTCGAGGTGAAAAATAGTCGGGTCCCGGTCGCCCCAAGCCGTCGACTGAACGATCTCCGCGACGGCGTCGCCGGTGGGGTTGGTCACCGACTCCGCTCCCTTTTGTGTGACGAAGGTGAAGCGGAGCGAGCTGACGGTTCCGCCTTCGTAAACGGGGTCGAGCACGGCTACGCCGTTGGCCAACTCGATCTCATCGGGGAACGAGTGATGGACGAGCACGGCCATGCCGACGGAATCCGGGTCGATCCCGTGGCGCAGGCGTTCCGCCGCGGCGTTGTCGTTGTAGAAACTCGCGAAGACGCGGCGGATGGCGCGGAAAACGCCTTGCTGTGAACGACGGTCGGGGTTGCAAAAGGAGGGGCCGGTCGAGCGGGGAATAAGGTCGTCGAGGAGGCAGCCGCTGTAGCTGTCGTAGAGGCCGGCGCCCGTGAAATGATCGCTGTCTTCCATGTTGGTGGAACTGCGGAAGCGGATTCGGCGGTGGGCGTCGAAGTGTGCGCCGAGGACTTCGAGGATCTCCTCCTCTTGGGCGGCGGTGAAGGCGGTGTCGCCGCGGATCATGCGCCGGATAGAGTCGAGTTCGCTGTTGAGCGCGGCGAAATCGGGCGGATACGAGTCGAAGGGGGCGAGGCGTGAGGCGATTTCCTCGCCAAGCGTGTGTCCGTATCCGGGCAGCGTCTGCGCCATGAACTGCTTCCAGAGATCGAACGTGAAGGCGATGGCGACCGGAGAGTTGTCGGGAATCGCCTCGCGCAGGAGGCCGAAGTTCGCGGCCTTGCCGCCGATCATGTCTATGTCATCGGGGCGGGCACCGTCCACGGGAAGCCACAGGATTCCGGCGGTCCGCATGGGGGGAAGCCGGAGGTCAGGCGGTGCTTTCAGCGCGAGAATCTCTTCGAGCATCGCCGGTTCCATGTCCGGGTCGAGCGGACGCAGGTTGATTCGTCGGCGCCAACGGTCGACGGCTGACAGGGCGACGTCGCCGCCGGTGAGGCTGTCCATGGCAAATCGGTCCGTGCCGATATGAACGAACGGGATGTTCCACGACCGCGCGAGTAGAGCGACATGGGAGTTGGGAGTCGCCGGATACCGGGTGATGACTCCGGCGACAAACGGTATCTCCGCGGGAACCCGGTCGGTCAGCAGGATGTCGGAAGGCCGCAGACTGCCGCTGGCGTAGGCGGAGGTAATGTCCGCTGCGGCGACTTCGACGAGACGGCCGATGGCCCACCCCGT
>SKLD01000101.1 GCA_007123395.1 Opitutales bacterium | reverse complement strand
GGAGCTTCCGGTGGTCACCGCCTTGCACCCTTCCGAGCAAAGCGTGCCCTCGGGCGTATCCGTCAGTCTTGCCGTAACCGCTGATTCGCCGACGGAGGTCTCCTACCAGTGGTACCGCAACGGCGAACCGGTTGGCACCGGCCCGGAGCATTCCTTCACCGCGACCGATTGGTCCGGCGGCACCTACTATGTCGTCGCGACGAACGAGGCGGGACCGGTCGTCGCGGCCGTCAGCGAGGTGAGCGTGCTTGCCGCCGCGGACGAATTGAGGGTCGTCGACTTCGGGCTGACGGAGGAGCAAATCGCCTTCACCTTCATCTCCCCGGCGGGATTCGTCTATCGCGTTGAAGGGAGTCCGGACCTTGTCCGGTGGGAGATCATCGGCTCCACCTTCCTTCCGGACGGTCACACGACGACGGTCACGAGAGACATCCCCGCCGCCGACCCGCCCATCCGCTTTTTCCGCATTGTCGGAAACCAGTGAGCCGTGCGCTTTGCAGCGGCAGCGGTCGTGCGAAATATCGGTGCGCGTTCGGCGTCGGTTTGCGCGGTGGGCGTGCGCGTGGGTTCAGCCGTTCCGGGATCGGGCGATGAATCAGCCCGACAACTTCGCGCGGCGGACGTAGGCGGTGTGCTTCAGCCACCGCCACGCGGCGGCAACGGTCGTGCGAAAGGTCGGCGCGCGTCCGGCGTCGGTGTGAGCGGTGGGCGTGCGCGTGGGTTCAGCCGTTCCGGGATCGGGCGCTGAAGCAGCCCGAAAACTTTGTGCGGCGGACGTAGGCGGTGTGCTTCAGCTTCCGCCCGGAAGCGGCAGCGTCCCAACCCCTTGGCTCATGCAGCGCTTTGCACAATAGAGGCACGTCGAATAATTGTGAATCTTTGGGAAGATTTGTGGCAACCCGGTGCTTCGCGCCGCGCGGGCGCATCATCGTGTTTCTTGACGCGCGGAACGGGCACCGCCTTGATCGCAGGCTTCCATGCCACAACCGCACGCAACTCCGTTCTCCGGCAATGCCGCCTGGATTCAGGCACCATGGGCCGGAGACCCGCGCACTTCCCCGCCAGTCCCCCTTTTCCGCAAGGCTTTTTCATTGTCCGCCGGGGTCTCTTCAGCGGCACTGACCGTCGCCGTGCGTGGATTGGTCCGCGTGGAGATCAACGGTCGCCGCCTCGGTGAGGACGAGTTCGTTCCCGGCTGGAGCGATTACCGCCGCCGGATCTTCTACATGGAGTACGATGCCTCCGGACTTCTCGCCGCCGGAGACAACGTGCTCGGCTTCATCCTCGGCGACGGCTGGTATTGCGGGCATATCGCGAACCGTGAGCGGCAGTTCTACGGTGATCGTCCTTCCATACGGGCGGAGCTACGGGTTTCCGGCGCGGACGGATGTCGGATGACGGTTGCCACCGATAAGTCCTGGCAGGTTGCTGAGGGACCGTGGCTGGCGTCGGACATCATCATGGGCGAAACCTTCGACGCACGCCGCGACAGGACCGGCTGGTCGCAGCCCGGCAGCGGCGGCGCGGGCTGGTCTGCGGCGGAGCCCGCGCCGGAGAGCCCGGCCGAACTCACGCCCTATATCGGTGAACCGGTGCAGGCGCAGGAAATCCTGCCGGGGCGGGTGGTCGACGTGCCGGAGAACGGGGGGCGGGGAACGCTCATCGACTTCGGCCAAAACCTGACGGGGCGGGTGCGACTGCGGCTGTCGGGGGAGCGCGGCGCGTGCGTGACGCTGCGGCATGGCGAAGTTCTCGACGAGACCGGCGGCCTCTACACCGACAATCTGCGCTCCGCCCGCGCCACTGATCAATACACCTGCAAAGGCGGCGGAGACGAGACCTACGAACCGCTTTTTACCTTCCACGGATTTCGCTACGCCGAGGTAAGCGGTGTGCCGCCAGAGGCGGTGGAGGGCGCCGAAGCAGTCGTCCTCCACTCCGGGTTCCGGCGCACGGGCTGGTTTTCCTGCTCCCATCCCTTGCTCAACCAGCTCGCGGAAAACATCCGCTGGGGTCTCAAGGGCAACTTTCTCGACGTGCCGACCGACTGCCCGCAGCGCGACGAGCGCCTCGGATGGACGGGCGACGCACAGGTCTTTGCGCCCACGGCCGCCTTTTTCTACGATGTGCAGAGGTTTTTTCAGCGGTGGCTGCTCAACTTGCGCGACGCCCAGGAAGCCGTCGGAGGCAGTGTGCCGCCCTGCGTGCCCGACTGCCGGTGTTTTGGTCTGCCCGAAGACGGTGGACCCGGGTGGGCGGATGCGGCGCTCATCGTGCCGTGGGCAATGTACCGGCACTACGGCGACCCTCTGTTTCTCGCCGACGCATGGCCCTCCATGGTCCGCTATATGGAGTACCTCGCCGCTAACAAGGTGAAGGGCTTCATCCGTTCCCATCCGGACAAAGATAGTTGGGGCGGATTCGGCGACTGGCTTGCGCCCGCTGCGGACAACGCCGTCGGCGGGACCACGCCCAAAGACCTCATCGGAACCGCCTTCTACGCCAACAACGCCCGTATCCTCGCCGACACGGCCGCCGTCCTCGGCGACGACACCGCCCGCGCCCGCTGGGAAGCTTTGCACGGGGAGATCGTGCGAGCCTTCCGGCGGCGCTTTGTCCGCGGCGACGGCACCTACTCCGGGGAGACCCAGACAGCTTGCGTTCTCGCCCTGCAGTTCGACTTGCTCGAAGAATGCATGCGGGCGGGCGTATTTGAAACGCTCGTGCGCGACGTCCGGAGCCGGGACAACCACCTTGGCACGGGATTTGTCGGCACGCCCTTTCTTCTTCATGTCCTCGAGCGCTTCGGGGCTCTGGATCTCGCCTACACTCTGCTGGAGCAAGAGAGCTGTCCTTCGTGGCTGTTTCCGGTGATCCACGGGGCCACGACGGTTTGGGAACGCTGGAACGGTTGGACACCCGAAGACGGATTCGCCGACAAGGGCATGAACTCCTTCAACCACTACGCATACGGGACGGTGGGCGATTGGCTCGTCTCCACCGTGGCGGGCCTTGCGCCCGCCGCTCCCGGATACGCCGCGCTGCGCTTCAAGCCGCGCCCCGGCGGCAGCCTCACCGCCGCCGAAGCCCGCCTCCTCACCCCGCACGGAGAAGCCTCCATCGCGTGGCAGGTCGAGGGTGATTCACTTTCCATCGAACTCGAAGTTCCGCCCGGGGTGCCCGCCGTTCTCGACCTCGCTCCGCCGTGGACCTGCGCCGAAGCCACGGCATTGCGTGCCGGTCGCCAAACCTTGCGCGCGACGCGCGAAGACTGAACACGCCGGGTGCCGTTTCCTTTGCCTTGCTCTGCATGCGGTTGACCGCACCGTGATTCTATCCGTGCGAAAGCACGCCGGGCCCGTCATGACCGAAAGAGAGAACAACGCGGAGGAGGAGCTGCTCGAGATCGTCTTGGAGCGGGATTCGCCGCGCGCGGACAAGGCGCTTGTGCCGTTCTTTCCGGAGTGGAGCCGGAGCCGCGTGCAGACGCTCTTTGCCGAGGGCCGGGTGTGGCGCGACGACGCCGCCCTCGCGAAGAAAAAGAGTCTGCGCGCAGGTGATACGCTCACCGTCTACCTACCGCCCGTCCGCACCTCCGCCCTGCGCCCGGTGGATATGCCGCTGGCCCTTCTCTACGAGGACGCCGATCTGCTCGTGCTGAACAAGGATACCGGGCGCGTCGTGCATCCGGGCAGCGGCACAGGCGACGACACCCTCGCACACGGGTTGCTGCACCACTGTGGTCCGGGCTTGGCGGAGGTCGGCAGCCCCGAGCGGCCGGGAATTGTGCATCGGCTCGACAAGGACACGACCGGAGTGATGGCGGTGGCGAAGTCGCCTCGTGCCTACCGCGCCATGGTCGAGACCTTCTCAGAGCGGCGCTGCGAAAAGGAATACACCGCACTGGTGCGCGGTGTGCCGGAGACGGTCTCCGGAGAAGTCCGCGAACCGGTGGGCCGGCATCCCGTGCAGCGTCACCGCATGGCCGTCGTCGCCGGCGGCCGGCCGGCCCTTAGCCGCTGGCAGGTGGCGGAGCCGTTTCGCGACCGCTTCGCCCTCATCAATGTAGCGATCCACACCGGGCGCACCCACCAAATCCGTGTGCATATGGCATGGCTCGGCCACCCCCTCGCGGGCGACACCGTCTACGGTTACCGTGCCCGCCCCCCCGATCCCCCCT
>SKLD01000388.1 GCA_007123395.1 Opitutales bacterium | reverse complement strand
GCCGTGTAGTGAATGATGGCGGCGCCTCCCGGCGATCCGAGGGAGGCAACGAACTCTCCCGTGTCCTCCCTGAAGACGAGCGTCGGGCTCATGCTGGAGCGCGGTTGCTTGCCACCTTCAACGCGGTTGGCGATGGGTCGTCCTTCGCCATCCACCGGCCGCAGGGAGAAGTCCGTGAGCTGGTTGTTGAGGAGGAAACCACCCGCCAATCCGGTTCCGCCGTCGCTCATGATGCGGCTGCCGAAACCGCTTTCAATCGTGGTTGTCATGGAAACCGCCCGACCATGGGGATCGACGATGCTGATGTGGCTGGTTCCGCCTTCCCGTTGGGTCTGCTGTGTGCCCCGTGTGCCGGGCAGCGCCTGCGGCTGGCCGGGCGCCGCCGTCCCCATGCTCAAGCCGCTAATCAAGGCGGCCCTTTGCGCAAGGTAGCCGTCGTCCAGCAGAGCTTCCCAATCCCCCGCCGGAGGATCGACGAATAACGGATCGGCGATGAAGTGGTTGCGGTCGGCAAAGGCCAGCCTCGAAGCCTCGAAAAATCGGTGCAGCCAGTCCACGGAGGGTAGACCATGCGCCATCGGTCCATCGACCGGCGGCAGGTGATCGAGGATGCGGAGAATCTGGAGGATGGTAAGGTGCCCGGAGGACGGCGGAGGAAACCCGCAGATTCGGAAGCCGCGCCAAACATGGCAGAGGGGTGCGGCCCGCAAATCGCGGTTCGGGTAAGCGGCGAGATCCGCGAGCGTTAGTTTCCCCGGGCGCTCGTGGTCCCTCACCCGCCGAACGATATCCTCCGCCACCGGACCCTCGTAGAAGGCGGCGATTCCCTCCCGTGCCACCCGGCGCAGAATTTCGGCATAGGCGGGGTTCCGCAGCGCGTGGCCCACGGGGAGGGGGTTTCCGTCAGCATCGTAATAGTGCGCCCGCGCAAGCGGATCCCGGCGCAGGGCGGCATCCTTGCCCAGCAGACGGTGCAAACGGGGCGTGATCTCCGCGCCGCTTTCCGCGAGGGTGATCGCCGGGGCAAAGAGATCCTCCCATGGGAGGATACCGTGTTCGGTGTGGATGGCCTTGAGAAGAGCGAAGGTTCCCGGCACCCCCACGGACAGCCCGCTGCGGACGGCATCGGCGAACGGCAGGGGCTCACCGCTTTCATCGAGAAAGAGATCTCCCTCCGCGCCCGCCGGGGCGGTTTCACGGCCGTTGTAGGCATGCACCTCGCCGCCGTCCCACACGAGGATGAAGGCACCACCCCCGATTCCGCTCGATTGCGGCTCGACGAGCGAAAGAACCAGTTGCACGGCTATGGCCGCATCCACCGCCGAGCCACCCGCGCGGATGATTTGATACCCGGCCCGCGCGGCTATCGGATTGGCCGCCGCGACGGAAAAAGTCGACGTGGCCCATCCCGGTTTCGGGGTGTAACCGGTGGACGCCTCCGGTTGGACGTGGAGGTCGGCGGGGGGGCTGCTTTGCTTTGGCGGCGCATGGCAGCTGGTCGGCCCCGAGGTCATCGCAAAGGCAAAGAGGGCGGTGTATATGAGTGTGGAAGAACGCATGGCGCGTGGGAGCCTGCATGGGAAAAAACGGGTTCCTTCCGCGAATCAAGCGAAATGTCATGCACGGGGGCAGCGGGGGCCGCGGTTGCCGGGCGGAGCGCCGGCGTGCAAGGTTTGGTAAGATGATTTGACCACTCCATGGCTTTTGACGGCAGACCTCTGGAAGTCATTCAATTGCGCAACTTCGCACGTTCGCTTCCTTCAACCAATACCCGAAAATGATTAAGCAGATTACCCTCGGCATCTTTCTTTTGCTTTCGCCCCTCGCGGCCCTTACCGCGGACGACAATGTGATCTATTGGACGGGTCTGAACAACCGCTGGGGCGGGGGAGACCACAATAGCTTCAGCCAATCACCCAAGGGCGATGACTTCGAGCGTGTGCGGTCGGGCGACTCCTTCCACATGGTTTACAACACCAACGTGATGACGGGCCGGCGCATGAACGTGCGGATGAACCGCGTGGACGTCACAATGCTGTCCTTGAACCTCGCCGCCGGGCGGAACGAGGGGTTTACCTTCGACACGACGGAGGACAATTCCAGCGGCATCGTGCTCGCGGGTCCGGTCAATGTGGTCAACGGGCGCCACACCCTTGAAAACAGCGGCGGCGTTTCCATCCGGCTCGCCGGCGATGTCGCATGGAACATTGCGGACGGGGCGCGATTGGTTTCGCACATTCCCTTCAGCGGCAATGCCGGCATCCTCAAGACCGGCAACGGCACGTTGATCTTCCGCCATGCGGAAAACACCTTCGCCGGACCGGTTGTCGTGCGCGGAGGCGCCTTAGGAGGAAACGGATCGCTCGCGGGCAGCCTCGTTTTCGAAAAGGGCACCCGTTTCCAGTTCAACCCCAACGCCACCCTCAACGTCAAGGGAGTGACGGCTTTTGCGGCCTTCGGCGTGAAGGATATCGCCGGGCTCGACGCTGAAACCGCTGTTGGCAGCCATGTCCTTGTCGCGGGCACGGTCGAACCCGCCAACATCGCCAACCTTGGCGCCGCCAATGCGCATGAATTCGCCCGCGGGAAGGTCGCCTACCTCGAAGCCGATGAAGCGGGACTGCGCCTGATCGTCGAGACGCGCTCCCGCCGCGGGCGTTGAGACATTCGGCTCCCGTCCCCCGCGCGGACCTCTTTCCAACGGTGCCCGGATAAGGTTTCTGAGAGTCCTTGGTCATATAAAGTAACCACTGCATGCCGCTTGATGCGCCCTGCGCGAAACCGTTTCATGAACGACATTCTTCTTCTTCACGCCTTCACAACGGCTTCGTTTCCATTTCTCAAATCACACAAACTCCACAACCCATAGGAACCTACAATGAAAATGAAACTGCTATTGCTCACACCCCTCGTGGCCCTGCTGGCGGCTCCGGCCTTCGGTCAGGTCTGGGCACCCGTGCCAAGTAGCAACGATTTTGCCGACTTCGGCAACTGGCTCGACGAAACAGGCAATCCTCCCACGACTTGGGCGGGGGATTCGTCGAATAATTGGATCGTCGATCTCGCCGGTGCGAACCGGGCGATCCTCGGTGTCGCTACGGTCACCGGTCTTGACCGGAACTTGGTGATCGGAGATGCCGACAGCTCGACCGGGGCACTGGAGATCAACGGGGGGACCCTTGGGATCAACCGGAACCTGCGCGTCGGGCGCGGGGAAGGTGCGACCGGCACGGTGACGATGACCAGTGGAACGCTGGATATGGGCCGGAGCAGCTACATTGGGCAATCCGATGCTTTCGGCACCTTCACCCTCAGCGGTGGAACGGTCAACGTAAACACGAGCGGCAGAACACCGGCGCAGGAAGAGTTCGGGGTGGCTCATCAGGATGATGCCACAGGGACGCTCAACATTTCCGGTAGCGGCGTTCTCAATGTGCTCGGCGTGGATGCCCTGATCGCGGACGGCGACCGTGCCAACGCGTCCGTCAGCATTGCCGGCAACGGATCCCTTAATGTCGGACGGAATGCCCGGTTCGGTTTCGGGGCAGACAGTGAGGTGACGCTGAACATGACCGGCGGTGTCCTTGACGCGGCGAACGGCTTTATCGGCTTTGGCCAAGGCGCGGGCGCGGATGTGACCTTCACCATGTCCGGCGGCGAGATCAACGCCGACCGCATGGGCTTTGCCAACAACGAGACCGCCGCGGCCACGCTGAACATGACCGGCGGCACGATCAATCTTCTGCGCACCACGGGGACGGCGAGCCACGCAGGCGGCCTGCGCATGCAATCGGCTGGTGCGGCGCTCAACGTCGGGGGAGACGCGGTGATCAATACGCAGAAGCTCTACATCAACGACGGCGGCCTGCTCACGCTGGGCGGTAATGCGCTGATCAATGTCTCGGGCTCAGATGATGGCGAAAACTATACCTTCGACTTCGCGGTCGGTCTGGTACCCGTTTTTCTTGGCGGAGGATGGGACAACGTTGAAGGCCGCATCGAGTTAGCTTCACTCGGTGCCTCCATCGTTGTGTCGGGGGCATCCGAAACCGTCGATGAAAACACGGTGAACTTCCTCACCCTCTTCAATGCCGCCATCGCCAATGAGGTCATTTTCACCGACACGGCCTTCGCTTTTGATACAGGGTATAATGCGGTCGGCGATTTCACCTTCAACCTGTT
>SKLD01000287.1 GCA_007123395.1 Opitutales bacterium | reverse complement strand
GGGGTGTGGTCCATGCGCAACATCACGGTCGACGCCATCCCGGACCTCTCCGATGTGCAGGTGGTCGTCGTCACCGAATTTCCGGGGCAGGCCCCGCAGGTCGTCGAGGACCAAATCACGAACCCGCTCGCCCGCTCCCTCATGGCAGTGCCCGACGCCCGCGACGTGCGCGGGTACAGCATGTTCGGGGTGAGCTTTGTCTACATCCTCTTTGAGGACGGCACCGACCTCTACTGGGCGCGGGCACGCGTCCTTGAGCAGTTGAGCACTGTCGCGCCCCGCCTGCCCTCCGCCGCCCGGCCGCAGCTCGGACCCGACGCCACCGGCGTGGGATGGATTTACCAATACGTCCTCACCTCCGGTCTGTACTCGCCGGAATACCCGAACGGCTTTTGGCACGACCCCGTGACGGACACCTGGCACACCGGCCTCGACGACCTTTCCTCCGCCGAGCGCGCGCGCCTTACCCGCGTGCGTGCATTCCCGGCTAACGGAGAGCGAAGAGAGTGTCCCGTATCCGGAGTGCCCCTGCGCGACGCCGACATCGACATCAGCGAACTGCGCGCTCTCCAGGACTGGTTTCTGCGCTACGAACTCACGGCCGTCTCCGGCGTAAGCGAGATCGCCACCGTCGGCGGCTACGAAAGGCAATACCAAGTGACCGTCGATCCGGCAGCCCTCCTCGCCTACGGGCTGACCTTCGGCGAGGTGGCGCAGGCCATTCGCTTGTCCAACGCCGAGACAGGCGGACGCTCACTCGAAATCAGCGAGACCCAATACATGGTACGCGGGCGCGGATACCTCGGGAGTCTCGATGACGAGGTCCTCGCCAGTGTATCCGAAGACGCCGTCGCGGCCATGCGCCTGCGCGCGGCGCAGGTACGCGCCGACCTCAAAGCCGTGCCGCTGGGCGTGGGCGACGGCGGCGCGCCCGTGCTCCTCGGCGAGATCGCAACGATCCGCCTCGGCCCGGAGATCCGTCAAGGCATCGTCGACTGGAACGGCGAGGGTGAGGCTGTGGGAGGTATCGTCGTCATGCGCTTCGGCGAAAACGCGCGCGACACCATAGCGCGTGTAAAAGACCGTCTCGCCGACCTTGAGACGGCACTCCCCCCGGGCGTTGCGGTCGAGGTGGGCTACGACCGGTCCGACCTGATCGACCGCTCCATAGGCACCCTGCGCACAACCCTTCTCAAGGAAATGCTGGCCGTCGGGTTGGTCATGATCCTCTTCCTCCTGCACGTGCGCTCCGCCCTCGTCGCCGGGCTCGTGCTGCCCACTGCCGTACTCGTTAGCCTCACGGCAATGTACTTCCTCGGGATCAACGCCAACATCATGAGCCTCGGCGGCATCGCCATCGCCATCGGGGTGATGGTCGACTGCTCGATCATCATGGTGGAGAACGCCCACAAGCACATGGAGGCGGAGAAAGCCGCCGTCGCGGCGGGTGCGAAACCGCGGTCTCAGGCGCTCATCATCTCGGAAGCCGCGCGTGAAGTCGGGCCAACGCTGTTTTTCAGCCTCCTCGTCATCACCATCAGCTTCCTGCCGATTTTCATTCTCGGCGAGCAGTCGGGCCGCCTCTTCAAGCCGCTCGCCTACACCAAGACCTTCGCCATGGCGGCGGCCTCCCTCCTCGCCGTCACGCTCACGCCCGTGCTCATGGTCTACTTCGTGAAGGAGCGTGTCCTGCCCGAGACATGGTCGGCCGCGCGGCGCTGGGGCCTTCCGCTCCTCGCCGCGGGCCTGCCCGCCGTCGCACTCGCCATTGCCCCGCTGGGTGACTTCGAACCGTGGCGTATGTGGATCGTGGCGGGCTGGATCGCGATGATCCTCATCCTCCTTCTGCCGCAGTCCATTCCGCACGAGGACCGCAACCCCGTGACGCGCTTTCTCGAATGGATCTATACGCCTGTATTGGCGCTTTCCATACGTTTCCGTATCCCCGTTCTGCTCACCGCCGTAGCGGCCGTCGCCATCACCGCGCTGTGGCCGCTGCGCCAACTCGGGACGGAATTCATGCCACCGCTCGAAGAAGGCGACCTTCTCTACATGCCGACCACAGTGGAGCCCGGACTAAGCATGACCAAGGCCCACGAACTCTTGCAGCAGACGGATAAACTCATCGCCGCCTTCCCCGAGGTGAAGGCCGTCAAGGGCAAAATCGGACGCGCCGAGAGCGCGACCGATCCCGCGCCCCTGAACATGATCGAAACGACCATCACACTGCACCGAGATATACAGAAGTGGCGGCATGTCCCGCGGCCCCGCTTCTTCAGCAACTGGCCGGGCTGGGCGCGTTGGCTTCCGTCCAAGGTCTTCGCCGAGTCACGCCCCATCACAATGGAAGAGCTGATCTACGGATTTGATTTACCCGGCGGCGGACGTGTGCCGGGGCTCGACTCCGCTGTGCAAATTCCGGGCCTTGCGAACTCGTGGACGATGCCTATCCGCGCACGCATCGACATGCTCTCGACAGGCTTTCGCACGCCCGTCGGCATCAAGTTCATGGGCCCGGACCTCGGCACCCTTTCCAGTCTGGCCCAAGCAGCGGAGCAGGCCATCTCCACCGACCCGTTTCTCGGCGGCCACACCGCCAGCGCCTACGCCGAACGTACGGAGGGCGGCAAGTACATGGACATCATTCCGGACCGTATGTCCCTCGCACGGTACAACCTTTCCGTCGCCGCCTTTCAAGAGACCGTCTCCGGCGCGATCGGGGGCATGCCCGTGACGGAGACGCTTGAGGGACTGGAGCGGTATACCGTCAATTTGCGGTTTCCACGCGAGTGGCGCGACAATCTGCCCATGCTGCGGCAGGTGCTTGTCGCGACGCCCGCCGGACCGCAGGTGCCGCTCGGCGAGCTGGCGGAACTGCGCCTCACCGAGGGGCCGCCCATGATACGCAGTGAAAACGCGCGCCCCACCGCGTGGGTCTACATCGACATCACAGACATCGATGTGGGCACGTATGTCGAGGAGGCACGGCGCGTCGTCGCACGTGAGGTGGAGCTGCCGCCGGGCTACTCCCTCGTGTGGTCGGGACAGTTTGAATATATCCAGTCCGCGCGGCAGCAGTTCATGGTCGCGATCCCTCTCACGCTCGTAGGGATCGTGCTTCTCCTCTACCTCGCGACACGCAGTTGGGCACGCGTCGGCCTCATTTTCGCAACGCTCAGCTTCAGCGTGATCGGGGCAATATGGTTTCTCTGGCTCCTCGATTACAATTTGTCGGTCGCCGTCGTTGTGGGTATCATCGCGCTCCTCGGCCTCGACGCGGAAACAAGCCTTATCATGCTTCTGTATCTGGACACCAGTTATAAGCGGTTCAAGAAAGAGGGAAAACTCGTCGACCGCGACGCCCTGTGGCGGGCCGTCTACCACGGCGCCGTCCAGCGCATCCGGCCAAAAACCATGACGGTTGTGACGACCATTGCAGGCCTCATGCCCCTGATGTTCGCCACCGGCGCGGGAGCCGACACCATGAGCCGACTCGCCGCCCCCATGATCGGCGGCCTCGTCACCAGCTTCCTCCTCGAACTCATCATCTACCCCGCCGTCTACTACCAGGCCCGGCTGCGGGAATTTAAGGAGTAATCATCCCTCGACACCGCGCGGAGGGCCGGAATGGCCGTCCGCGACCTCCACCATTCAGACCCGCACCCGCCGTCAAATAATATATTGCTGAGATTAGTAATTGTAATTTAATCATCTCTTGTTTTTATTTTTGTCAAATTATATAGCTGTGAGATAGATTAAAAATATATGTAAGTTGTATTTGTTGACAAACGGCAGGGCGGACCTACGGTGTTTGGCAGGGGTTCCGGGAAATGCGTTCAAGCGGGGCCCGGATGCGTGTCTACGCCCGGGGCTGGGGCAGGCTTCCGACGGCCACAGCATCGCATCTCCCCTTCGACGGCGAAGACGCCCTCTCCAACAGAAGCGGCTTCGGCGGCAGCAACGTCGCCCTCGTCTTCCGCCGCGCCGACGGGTGACAAAGGGCCATTTCCCAACCCGGCGTAGCCGGTACCAAGAGTCTCTTTTGAAGTGTTGAGTCCTGGTGTTCGCCTGTGCCCGTGGTCCGCCGGGTTGGATGTTGTTTTGCTCCGCAAAACGGGTTTTGACCCGGGGCTTGATTTGTCCGGTAAAATGTTGGGATGAACACTGGGCTTTTCGAACGCTACGAAGACAAAATCTCCGGATATCTGGGCTGT
>SKLD01000558.1 GCA_007123395.1 Opitutales bacterium | reverse complement strand
TCGGAGTTCATGCGCACGCTGCGGCAGCGCTACACGCGGTGGTTCAACCTCGCGCACGGGACGGCGGGGACACTGTGGGCGGAGCGCTTCGGCAGTGTGCTTGTGCAGGACACGCCGTGGCTGGTGGGGCTGATCGCGGCCTACATCGACCTGAACGCGGTGCGCGCGGGCCTTGCGGATCTGCCGGAGAACTACCGCTGGTGCGGCTACACCGAGGCACTCGCTGGGCGAGAGTCCCTCTCGCGTGCGCTCGCCGCGTGCTTTCCGGCGGCGAAAGACCCGGCGGAAGCCCTCGCGTGCTACCGTCTGCTGATGTTCGGAAAGGGGGCGGGGGCGAAGGGCGACGGCACGGGCGCGCGGATCGACCCGGCGGCGCTGCTGGAGGCGGTGAAGAACGGCGGGGAGCTGCAGCCGCACGAGTTGCTGCGGCTGCGCGCGCGCTTTCTTACCGAAGGGCGGGCGCTGGGAACGCGCGAGTGGCTCGAACACGGGGACGGAGCGCGGGCCCTTGCCAAGATGAAACGTCCGCCGCCGTGCCGGGCGGTGGAGGTGCTCGACGATGCGGACCTTGCGGTGGCGCGATCACGGGCGGGGTATTGTGCCCTTGAGCATCCCGGAGAATGACAGCCGCCGCGGCCGTCGCCTCCGGTCAGGATAGGCTTATTCCGACAAACTGAAACTAATCAATCCCGCGGCCATTTCAGGTTTGCCCTTAGGAGAAGGGCACGGCAGCCTTCGCGCATGGCTACGGAAAGAATATATTCCCGTCAATGGATGCAGCTCGCGGTCGTTGCCACGGTCACGGCGGCACTCCTTCTCTCCGCCTGCGGCAGAACAGAGGAGGCTGACGGCGCTGGTTACGACGCACTTGCAGACGACGGCTACGGCCCGCCCGTCTTGCGGGTGGCAGCCGTTTACGACGACGAGGACATCCAAATCCGGTTTGAATTTCCCACCGACAACCCGGTCTGGTATCACCAATACTGGATTTTCGACGGCAACGAATGGATCCGGCACGGTTCGGGGGCCGATGGTCCGGACGAGCACGGCCTCTACGAAGACCGTATTTCGATGCTGCTCGATGACGGCTCGGTGGAGCATTTCAGCGAGGCCGGGGGCTTTGTCGCGGTCCACCACGGCATGCGATCACTCCCCTCCGAAGCCGATCCGGATGAAGTGCGCACCAACCCGCACCTTGGTGAGCGCCTTGGTCGGAGCGACGTGCGCAAGTTCATCTCCGCCTCGCGCCACGGCGATCCCGGAGAAGACCACTGGAAGCATGTGCGCGATCCGGCCGAACTGGAACAACTCCGGGCCGACGGCGTCTTCCTCGACCTCTGGCAATGGCGCGCGCACCGCTCCCATCCCATGGGATACGCCGACAATGGCTACGTCCTCGACTACCGCCATTCGTCAGCGGGCACCGGCCCCTACACGACCAACGCACTCGACGAGTCGGGCCGGCCGCAGTGGATGTTCGACCCCGCGGCGGCTGACTTCCGCGCCTTGCGTTTCGAAGGGCTGAAGAACCGCGAATACGGCCAGGACGATCTCTACTACCTCACAGAGGCGCACGCCGCTCCCTTCGATCCGGACCACGGTTGGCAAGAGGGCGACGCCATTCCGCAGCGGTTCCTCCGCCAACCTTCGGGCAGCCGCGGTGCCATCCGTGCCGACGGCGGCTACCGCGACGGCGCATGGCGCATCCGACTTACACGCTCGCTCGAAAGCCCGGACCCGCTCGACAGCAAGGAACTGCGCACTGGCGAGGCATACACGGTCGCCTTCGCCGTTCACTCCGGCGGAGTCGGCGCGCGCCACCACCTCGTCTCGCAACCGGTCACCCTCTCTCTCGGCGAGCACTCCGGAGCGGAGATCCGCGCAGAGCGTGCCGCGCGCGGCACGGCCCTCGACGACGAGGATGCCGAGTGGACCGAGATCCCGCTCTTCATGCCGGGCACAGCCTCGTGGGACCAAATGCACGAACACTACGAGTAAGGGTCTTCGGGGAGCTGTAAGCCGGATTCTGTGCCGCCTCGCGGCGGCGGCGCCCATTTGTCTACCCCGCTTGCGCGGAGTCCCGCTCGCGCGGGTGCGGCCTACCCGGGACCATCGGACGGGCCGCCCGGTCCCCTATTCGGCCTTGCACCGGATTGGGTTTACCCTGCCCCCTCGATTGCTCTCGGGGCGGTGGGCTCTTACCCCACCATTTCACCCTTACCCCGCGACGGGCGCGGGGCGGTATATTTTCTGTGGCACTTTCCGTCGAACGGCCTTGAAGCCGCCCGCCCCCGCTTTCACGGGGAATCCTGCCCTGTGGTGTCCGGACTTTCCTCGGCACCGCCAAAACGACACCGCGGACGCCCGCTCCCCGAAGACTAAGGAAGAATGTCGCGCACACCCGTGGCCGTGGCAAGCCGGGAAAACCCGCTGGCGTTAGCTGTTCTAATTAGACGGGGCGAACCATCTTGACGGCAAACTGGAAAGCTGGAAAACTGGCCTGATGAAAACAACATTCGACTTACCAGCGGAATTGGTGCGGGCGCTGAAGCTTCGAGCGGTCCGCGAGGACCGCAAACTCAAGGACGTCGCCGCAGAGGTAGTGCGACGGGGCCTTGCGGCCGGGACTCCGCAGAGCGTCGGTGCTACCCGCCGGGTGCGGTTGCCCCTCGTGCAATGCAAGACCCCGGCGGAGCCGAATACGGAACCGACGCCGGACCAATTGGCGGAGACGCTTCTGCGAGAAGAGGCCGAATGGAGCCATGAAGCTGCCCGACGTTAATCTGTGGCTGGCGCTCACGCTTTCCGGGCACTCCCACCACGCTGTGGCATCCGCGTGGCTGGAAGGCGAGTCCGCGCGCTCCAGTGTCTTTCTTTGCCGGGCGACCCAACAAGGCCTGTTGCGCCTGCTCACGACATCCGCCGTTCTTGCCCCCTATGACATTCCGCCTCTGAGCAACCGGGCGGCATGGGCCATAGTGGACGCCTTCCTCGCCGACGA
The DNA here is from genome assembly GCA_007123395.1 of Opitutales bacterium. GTDB lineage: Bacteria > Verrucomicrobiota > Verrucomicrobiia > Opitutales > Oceanipulchritudinaceae > SLLG01. The sequence goes on along the minus strand of SKLD01000558.1, from coordinate 1,219 downwards.
CCGCATCGCCTTCATGGACGAACCATTGGATACGGAGACCCTCTGGAAAGAATGGGCTTTGCGCGAAACCGCTTCCCCCAAGCTGTGGATGGATGCATGGTTGGCTGCGGTCGCCCGCCGGGAAGGGCTGCAAATCGTCACTTTTGACAAAGGCTTCCGCGAATTTCAAGGCTTGGACCTTCTGCTCCTTACCCGCCCAGGACAAGCGGCGAATCCATGAGCCAACACCCTTACACCAGCCACCCGAACCAGAGGTAGATCAGGCCGAATCCGCCGAGGTAAGCGAGGCCCACGACGCTGAGCACCCGCAGGAACATGCCCGGGCGTTGGTCGGCGGGTGTGTGGATGGAGCGGATGAGCCGCAAATTGAGGAAGGCGAAAAACGGCGCGGCGAGAAAGGCGATGACGGTGGCCAGCGTGACGAGCGCGAGCAGCTCGGCGGCAAAACTCCAAATGATCACAACCGCGGCGGTCGCGCACACCGCCACCGCCACGAGATGGCGCCACCGCCCGTATTCGTTGCCGCGCGCGCGGAAGAGCAGCGAATACCCCACCGCGAGCGACCGCGGGTAGGCGTCGATCACAGCGAGCGTGGTCGAGAACATGGTTGCAAGGGCCGCGCCCGCCACAAGCGGCGCCGTCCACTCGCCCAACCGGTCGGCGTAGATGCGCACGAACTGCTCCGCAAAGGCGGGTCCTGACGTGGCGAAGGTCTCCCCCGATCCGTGCAGCACGAGCGCACCCATGCCGAGAAAGAGCACGGCAAGGACCACCGTCAGCGCATACCCGATATTGAAATCGAGCGAGGCCCCGCCCATGGAGTAGCGCGCGCCGGTGGTTCGCTCCTTCGCGCCGACCCAGAGCGATTGCAGGGCGGAGATTTCGATGGGCGCCGGCATCCAGCCCATGAGCGCAATGACGAAGAGCAGCCCCGCCGCCGTCCACGGCGAGGGCGAGACAAAGTCCGGCGCCGCCGCCGACCCCTCCGCCAAGGCCACGGCGAAAGCCGCCGCCGTGGCGAGAAAGAGCAGCGACATCATGACTTTCATCACCAGATCGAGCAGACGGTAGCGCCCGATCCAAAGAAAGACGAAGCAGAACCCGAGAATCAGCGCGCTCCACCGCGCCATATCCCACTCGATGCCGAAGAACCGCCCCGCTAGCACCGCCGTCACGCTCGTCACCCCGGCCACGCTGACGACGGCAGTGACCGTGTTGA
>SKLD01000107.1 GCA_007123395.1 Opitutales bacterium | reverse complement strand
CGCGACGACCTTTTCATATAGGACAGGTAAGTTGTCGAGTTGATCACGGATTCGTTTCATCGTCGACTCCATCTGTTGCATTTGATGGCTGTCCCCTTCGAGGATGCGTTCGAGCCGGTTCCTCTCTGCCCTTTCGAGGGAAGTGAGGGCATTGTTGAGCGGACGGATTTCCTGCCTTGTGTTGCGCGGCAGGGGCCGCGGCGGGGCTGTTGTGGCGGGCGCGGCGGCGGGCGGCGCGCCGGGTGCCGGGGGTGTTTCCGCCTGTGGCGGCGGGTCGGCGGGCATACGCCGCGCGAGATCGGTGCGCTGCCGCTGCAGTCTTTGTTCGAGCGACCGGAGCGCGTTGCTGGAAGGATCGAGTTCACGGATAGACTCGAGTAGTTTTTCGACGGCGTCCAATGCCGCGCTGGATTCTTCGAAGCGCCCGCTGAAGAGATGGTTTTGGGCACTACGGAGTTCGCTGTTTGCCTGACGCTCCATGGCACGTACATCCTGCCCGTGGAGGACCACCGGGAGTGAGCCGAAGACGAGGGCAAGAAGGGCGACGAATACGGATAGCTTGGTTTTCATTTTCGATTCTCCAATGCTGGTTGTTGAGTGGATTGTATGGATGTTATTGAGAATCCCAGAAACATTTGGGCGCGAACAAGAGTGGAAGCGGCGTCCCGCCGCTTTTTGAGCCGCTGATAAAGCGGCGGGACGCCGCTTCCACTCTATTTCGGTCGTTTGTCGTTGTTGTTTTTATTGCGGGAATATTAGTAAGTTTCGTGGAGCGGTCTTTTCGCTTATCGCAACTCCATGCCGACGCGATAGAAGATGGAGGATGTTTCTCCGGGGATGTCGTGGAAAAGGAATTCACCGGAGGGCGAGGGCGGATGCGTCGGCTCGAGGCGGAGAAAGACTTCGAGATCCTCCCCCGCATGGAGGGAAAAGGCGATGCGGTCCTGATAGATTGGCGACCATTGGAAACCGATGTGGAATTCGCCGAAGGCGGGGGAATGGAGATGCAGGGTGGGGGGGCTGAGATCCACGGCGGCCACGGCGGGTCGGGCGGCGGGATTGCGCGGATCGGTGTTTTCGAAAAACTCCTGGAGTGTGGAATAGCCGTCGCCGTCGTGGTCGCGGAAGGCATCGACGCCGAGGTAGCCGAAGTGGAAGCTCTCCCACGCGTCGGTGAGAAGGCTGCCCACACTGTCGGTGCCGACGGGCATAGGCGCGTCGACGAGGACAATGTGATCGACAAGGAGGCGGCGACCGGACTTGTCCACCTCGAGGTGCCCGGTGGCATAGAAACGCGCGCCGGGGAGAAGATGGAAAGCGCTCGGCAGCCTGAAGGGACGGCCCGCCGCATCGGCGAGGAGGTAGGCGCGGTTGTCATGCCAGCCTGTCATTACGGGCATGCCTTCGGCGGGAGGCGCGTCTTCCCAGACAAGGAGAATGCCGTTGCCGAGATAATCCCTTGTCGGGAGTGCGTCGGGCAAGGCTTCGACGAAGGTGACGGCCCTTTGCGCGACGCGCGGGTGCAGGGCGTAGGCGGGCGCGTAGTCTTCATGGATGGTGCCTTCATCGATGAAGTGGCGCAGGGCGTCGAAGGGCGCGGTTTGTATCGGGTTGTCCGGGTCCATGGGCAGGGAGCCGATGCGGTGGATCTCGCGGGCCGCGGCCATAAGGTCTTCGTTGGTGAATCCGGGCTCGATGACGCCGGCGCGGATGAAGGCCACGAGATCGTTCCAGAGATAGCCGGGATCGACCCCGCCCCCGTGGGGCAGGGTGGCGAGCAGGTCGTCGTTCACGGGATAGCGGTCATAGAGGAACGGACGCCGACCGATACCGGACCAACGCGCCAAGCCCATGTCACCGCGGAAGGGGGTGAGGGTCATACGCGGTGTCGGGATGTCGCCGCGTTGATAAAAAATTTGACCGAGGCAATGCTCGAGGAGGAGCAAATCGACGCTGGTTTCGAGACGGATATCTGCCGTGATTTCAATAAGGGAGTTCTCAAGGTAGTGGGCGCGGGCGGCGGCGATCCATGCCTCGGCCTGATCGGCGGGGCTGTCTTCGGGGTTCGGTGTAAAGGCAAACTCGCCGAGAGGTACGGCGTCGTAAGTGAGCAATCCGTAGATGCCCCGACCGCGCAGTCTGTTCTCATCAGGCACGTCAATGGAGAAGCGGTTGGGCGTTCCCGCGACAAAATAGAGCGGTTGACCGCGAACGGAATGGTTGCGCACGCGCAACTGGGGATCTCCTGTGAAACCGAGACGTCGGCCTGTATAGCCCTCCGTCTCGAGCGACCCGTCCGGTTGGTAGAGAGAGACAAGCGTGCCGTTCAAACGCGCCCAATGATCCAGACTGGGCACTTCCTCATACGGCTCGGTGTGCGGCATACCGGGATGCGAATACGGGGTTACGGTGAAATGAAAGCGGCGGGTGAAAGCGCGCAACTCGGCGTCGGACGGATAGTCCGTGTCATCGAGCGGGTTGGTGCCGGCGAGGATCTCGAGGAGATCGGAGACGCCGTCGATGTCGGCGTCGGGCCCGCTTTCGATGGGATCGAGGCCGAGATGCGCTTCCACGAAATCGGGTACGCCGTCGTCGTCGGCATCCATCTCGGCGGGGTTTTCGGGGAAGGTGTAACGCACGCTTTGGATAGGGGTATGGTTGGAGCCGGCGCGGGTTCCGAAGAAGTAGATGGTGGTGTCTTCCATAATGGGCGTGACCGGGATGTAGTAGGTGGACCAATCATCGAGAGTGTCGCGCGAGTAATGGATGACCGTATCCGGATCGGTGGCCGAAAGGGTCATGGTGATGGCGGCGGGATGGAACCCACCGGGAGGATCGACTTGGATGTAGTCGGCGAGAAATCCGCTCGCGGGCTCCATACTGACGACCGACATGTCGGCGGCGATCTGATTGGCCAAGCCGTGGCGCACGCCGTGGGGAACGGAACCAACGGCGGTGAACTCAGGGTCGCCAAGGCCTTCGACGGGCGAGCGGAAGATTTCTTTTTGGGCGGTGACATGGCCCGGGAAAGCGGGGTCGTCGTTGAGTTGGCTCGTCCATCCGCCCGCGTGCAGGCGTCCGGCGAGGCGCGGGTCGTTGTCCTCAAGGGGTTTGCCGTCGAAAAGGAGAATGTCGGCATACATGCTATCCGCTTCCAAGGGGGCCAACGCATGGGTCGTTCCCCTTGCGAACGGATTTGTCCCCACTGGTTCGTAGGGTGTGAGGGACACACTGTGCCCGGTCGCGGGATCACCCGAAATGGCGAGGAGTCCGCCGTCCTCCAAGGGCAGCGCCGCCGTGAAAACCCGGCCCACGGGAGCGTTCAGCGTGTGCGAGAGGAGGAGGTCGCCGGTTCTGTCGAAACTGAAAAGGTGGATACGGCGGCCCTCGGGATCGATTCCCGCGAGGTAATAGGTGTCGAGTGATTCCACCGTGAAGAGTCGTTCGATGGCGAGGCCGAGGGCGATCGTTGACGGGGGTTGCAGTTGGAGGACTTCGTTGAGCAAAGCCATCTGGACTTCCGCCGCGCCGGGGGTGTGAAAGACGAAGACACTGCGGGTCGAGTTTGGTTGGAAGGGGGCGAAGACCACACGGGTATCGGGGTGGAAGCCCTCCAGCGAGGTGAGGATCGGCACCCAATCCTCGCGCGTGTCGTGGACGAAGATCGAGACGGTCTTCGGGTCCGGATAGTGGGACAAGCGGGCATACATCTGCGGAAGTCCCGCATCGAGACGCAGGCTCACACTGCGGACTTGCTTGAAACTGGTTCCGTCGATCTTGAGTTTGGTGAAGAAGGGAGTGGTCGTCCGCAGGTAGGTGCGAATGTGTGAGAAGAGGGGCGGCGCCGGCGGCATGTGGATTCGGTCTATGTTGAAAACCGTTACACCGACGAGGTCCGTGCGGTGTGCCAAACCGCCCGGAAGATCCACCGCCGTGACGAAGCGCGGCCCCACGCCATCGAAGAAAACGGAGGTTGGCGTGTTGCTATGGACGTTCATGATATTGCAGCGATTGGCCATCGGACTGACGAGGGCGAGGGCCTCGGTGGAATCCCCCGGACCATTAAGGAACCGGCCTACGGCGACGTCGGTGACATCGGGAATTCCGGAGGCGTTGGCCTGCAGGGAAGCAAATCCGTGGCGCCTGCTTCCGATGGCAACGCGCAGGGCACCGCTCGCGCGGTCGATGACCACAAAATCACGGATACCGTTGCCGTTGAAATCG
>SKLD01000319.1 GCA_007123395.1 Opitutales bacterium | reverse complement strand
GTCGGGCGTGCCGTCACCTTCGGCGACAAACTCGTATTTCGGGAAGACGAGCTTGGAGGGCGGATCGAAGTCCAACTCCTTGGCATCCGTCTGCGTGGGCGTCGCTCCGCGGAGGATGACGCCGTCGCGCAGAAAGAGGTGGTCGGTGAACTCATAGGTGCCGGGCGGAAAGTAGATGACGCCGCCGCCCATGGCCTCGACGGCGTCCTGCGCGGCTTCAAAGCGGGCGTGGTTGTCCGCGCCGTTGAAGGTGGTGAAGTCGACGACGCTGTGCCACGGAAGTTCATCTGTCCAAGGGTATTCGTTTTCGCCGTAGAAGGCGGCGACGGGGTTGTCGGCGGGCAGGGAGGCGTGCAACGGCTGCACTGCGGGGATCATGCCGCCGACAAGCGACAAGGTAAGGAACAAACGGGGGATTTTCATAACTGTTTTCGGGTTGGGGGGTTGGCTTCCGACGGGGAAGACGGAAGGGGAACGCGCTCCCGGGGATGGGAGCATTCTCGTTATCGGAAGGCCCGGATCAGGATGCAAGCCTTTTGCAGGTATCCGCGGGCACCGCGTCAGTCGGACTCGTTTGGTCCCGCGAGCTTTGCCGCGATTTCCTCCGGCGTCGGCGCGCTTTCCCCGGTCATGTGGCGGTGCATGGCGCGGGCGGCCTGTTTGGCCTGTCCCATGGCGCTGATGACCGTGGCCGCGCCGGAGACGACGTCGCCGCCCGCGAACACGCCGCGGATGGCGGTTTGCAGGCTTTCTTCCTCTGCTTCGAGCGTGCCCCAGCGGGTTGTCTTGAGGTCCGGCGAGGTGCGGGGGATGAGGGGGTTGGGCCGGTTGCCGATGGATACGACGATGGCGTCGGCCTCGATGAAAAACTCGCTGCCCTCGATGGGTTCGGGCCGTCGGCGCCCGGATTCATCGGGCGGGCCCAGTTCCATGCGGATGCACTCGACGCCACGCACGCGGTTGTTGGGTCCGACGACGACGCGCACGGGATTGGTTAGCAACTGGAGATCGACGCCTTCCTCCTCGGCGTGGTGGATTTCCTCGACGCGGGCGGGCATTTGCTCGCGGGCGCGGCGGTAGACGACGGTGGATTTCGCGCCCATGCGCACGGCCGTGCGCGCGGAGTCCATGGCCACATTGCCTCCGCCCACGGTGATGACGTGCGAGGCGCGGACGGGGGACGTGGCGTGGCGCGGAAAGTCGTAGGCCTTCATGAGGTTGACCCGCGTGAGGTATTCGTTGGCGCTATAGACGCCGATGGCGTTCTCGCCGGGAATGCCGAGGAACATGGGCAGGCCCGCGCCCGATCCGATGAAGACAGCGTCGAAACCCTCTGTCTTGAGGAGGTCTTCGACCGTCTGGGTCTTGCCGATGATGTGGTCGGTGAGGATTTTCACGCCGAGGCGGCGGAGCTGTTCGATCTCGTGCTGGACGATATGCTTGGGCAGCCGGAATTCCGGGATGCCGTACATAAGGACGCCGCCGGGCAGATGCAGGGCCTCGAAGACCACTACCTCGTGTCCCCAGCGCGCGAGGTCGCCTGCCACGGTGATGCCCGCCGGTCCGGCGCCGATGACGGCCGCGCGCTTACCGGAGGACGGGAGGCGGACGACCTTCTCTTCTTTGCCGGATTGCAGGGTGTAGTCGGCGACGAAGCGCTCCAAGCGGCCGATGGCCACGGATTCCCCCTTGCGCGTGAGGATACACTCGGCCTCGCACTGGCTTTCCTGCGGGCAGACGCGTCCGCAAACGGCCGGCAGGGCAGTCTGTTCCTTCAGCTTGACGGCGGCCTCCTCGAATTTCCCTTCCTTGATGAGCCCGATGAACTGCGGAATGGCGATGTCAACGGGGCATCCCGCGACGCACTTGGGCTTCTTGCATTCGAGGCAGCGGGAGGCCTCGAGCATGGCGAGTTCGGGCGTGTAGCCGCGTGGAACCTCCTCGAAATTGGTCACGCGGCGGCGGGGATCCTGCTCCGGCATAGGCTGGCGCGGGGCGCGGGCGGGGCGCTTGGGTTTCTTGGATTCGGATTTTGCGGGAGTGGGTTCCATGCCGGAAAAATTTCGTTCAGTCGCGGCAGGGGTGTGCGGCGAGCGTGCCGTTCTGCGGCATGGCCTCGACTTCGACCTGCACAAAGGCACCCCGGCGCGAATTTAGCTCTGCCCAGTCGACCTCGTGGCCGTTGAAGAAGGGACCGTCGACGCAGGCGAAGCTCGTTTCCCCGCCCACGGAGACGCGGCAGGCGCCGCACATGCCGGTGCCGTCGATCATGATGGGGTTGAGGGCCACGTGCAGGGGCACATCGGACCACGGGCGGGTGGCTTCGACCGCCATCTGCATCATGAGGGTGCAACCGATCGCAGCCATGGCGTCGGGTCGTTTGTCCCCGCTCTGCAACAGCTCCACGAGAACGTCGTGCACGGCGCCCTTGCGGCCCATGCTGCCGTCGCGCGTGGTGAAGTAAATCTCCTCGCAGAACTCCCGTAGTTCGTCCTCGAAATACATGAGGAAGTGGCTGGAGGCTTCGAGGATGACGAAGACGCGTTTGCCCGCGCGGTGGAGGGCCTTGGCGAAAGGATAGATGGCGCCGATCCCGTAGCAACCGCCTGCGAGTGCGACGGTGTCGGCCCCGCTGAGATCGAGGGGCGCGCCGAGCGGGCCGCTGACGTGGGCGATGCGGTCGCCCGCGCGCAGGGCGCACAACTCGCGGCTGGAGCGGCCCGTCTCCTCAATGATGAAAAGGATTGTGCCTTCCTCCGGATCCCAGTCGGTGAGGGTGAAGGGCACGCGCTCCGACGTCTCGCCCGCCATGAGCATAATGAACTGGCCGGGACGGGCGTAGCGTGCGATCTCGCGTGCTTCGACGACGAAGGAGTGGAAATTAGGGGCGATCTCTTCCTTTTTCCGGATGAGAAAGCCGCGCTTGTCCGCTCCCGTTTCCTCCGCCGGCGTAGAGGGCAGACCGAAGGCGCGGAGGGCGGGCACGCGGTCGGCGATGAAGTGGCCGCGGAAGCGCTCCGGCAGGCTCTCTTTCACGCTGTCGCGGGGGCGCGTGCGCAGCGGTGCGGGCGCGGGATCGTCGCCAATAGTGCGGGTGACATCGGGCGCATAGCGGTACCGCTTCCAGTCGTCCGCGCCGAGTCGCTGCGCGAGGTCGCGAACCCAGTGCCACTCCGGGCGGGCTTGTTCCGGCGCGGGGAGGGCGGGGCCAACGCCTTTCACGTCGCCCGCCGCGTCGCGGAAGGTGCCGGTCGTCTCCGCGAGAATGGAGGCGGGCAAAACGACATCGGCGGAGGCGGAAAGCGCCGAGGGAAAGGCGTCGATGACGGCGAGGAAGTCGAGGTGTTCGCGCAGATCCGCCGACAGATAATCCCCCGCGCTGAGGACGGCGCGGATGGTCCCGTTCTCGATCGCATCGGCGACTTCCTCCGGCAAGTCGGCCGAGCCGGCACCCGCCGCCATGAAGAGGCAGCGCCCGTCGAGAACATCGCGCGCGAGGCGGCGGTAGAGCTGCTTTGTCTCGCGCAGTTCGATATCGTTGCCGATAAGCAGGAAAGAGCCGTCGCGGAAATCGCCGAGGGTCGCGGCGAGCCCTTCCATGGCTTCGTCTTGCGAGACGGGCACGAGTTCGCCGCTCTCGCGGAGGAGGGGGCGGTCGAGGCGGTGGCGGTCCTGCAGGAGTTGCGGGTAGGCGAAGCGACCGAGGGCGCAGAGCCGGTTTTCCGGTTGGAAGCCCGTCATGCGCGTGGCGACGACGCGGTTGTCTTCCGTCATCTCGTGGAAGGCGCATCCCTCCGGGCAAAGCATGCAGGTGGAGAGGATCTTGTTGTCGGGATGGCCGTGCCACTTGGCGAAGCGATCGGAGATCGTGCCCGTGGGACAGATGTCCACGCAGGCTCCGCAGAACGTGCAGCCCGAGTCCACCCATGAGCGGTCGAAGCTGGCCGCGATCCGCGCCTCCTTGCCCCGCCGCACGATGCTGATGGCGGGTTGGCCGTGGATCTTGTCGCAGATGCGCCAGCACAGCCCGCAGAGGATGCAAAGGTTGTGGTCGCGCTCGATGAAGGGATCGTCGCGCTCGACCTTTTTGTGCGAATAGATTGTGGGCAGGCCGAGGTTGCGTCCGGGCGAGGCAAGGACCAACTCGCGCAGGTCGCACTCCGAGCGGTTGCCGCAGAGCCCGCAGCGCGTGCTCGTGCCCGCCTTGGAGGGCGCGGGCTTGTGCTTTTCGCAGACGGCGCGGTAGTCGCAGACGAGGCAGGCGTTGGGGTGCCCCGACATCATGAGTTCGAGCGTGTTCTCGCGCAGGCGGCGGAGGGTCTCGCTCTCCGTGCGCACGACCATGCCGGCGGCGGCGGGCGTGGTACAGGCGGTGGGAAAGCCTCGCACGCCCTCGATCTCGACAACGCACATGCGGCAGGCGCCGTAGGCGGGCAGGTCGGGATGCGAACAGATGGACGGCACCTCGATGCCAAGGGCTTTCGCGGCGTCGAGGACGGAGTCGCCGCCGTCCACGCTCACGGGCTGTCCGTCAATGGTGAGGGTGATCTCCTTCATCGGGCGGCTTTCTCCTCAAAAACAAAGGACACGGCGTTGAACCGGCAGGACTGGAGACAGACGCCGCAGAGGATGCATGCGTCTTGGTCGATGATGTGCGGTTGTTTGCGGTCGCCGGTGATCGCGCCGGTGGGGCAGGCGATGGCGCAGGCCCGGCAGCCCTCGCAGGCCTCCGCCTCGATCCGGTAGCGGCGCACCTCGCCCGCTAGGTAATGGCTGTATTCATCCTCAAAATACCGTAGGGTGGTGAGGACGGGATTGGGGGCGGTCTGCCCGAGGCCGCAGAGCGAAGAGCACTTCATCGTCTCGCAGATGCCGCGCAGTTGCTCGAGGGTTCCCGGCGGGGCCTCTCCGGCGAGAATGGTGTCGAGGAGTCGGAGCAGGTGTTGCGTGCCCATGCGGCAGGGCGTGCACTTCCCGCAGGATTCGGATTCGGTAAAGGATAGAAAGTAGCGGGCCACTTTGACCATGCAGGTGTCCTCGTCCATCACGACCATCCCGCCCGAGCCCATGATGGATCCCGCTTCCGCGAGGTGCTCGTAATCGACCGGCAGGTCGAGCAGTTTGCCGGGAATACACCCGCCGGAGGGTCCGCCCGTTTGCACCGCCTTGCAGGCCTTGCCCTTCTCCACGCCGCCGCCGATGTCGTCGATGATGGTGCGCAGGGGAATGCCCATGGGGACTTCGATGAGGCCCGTGCGTTGGATCTGTCCGGCGAGGGAGAAGGTCTTTGTGCCGCGGCTTTTCTCCGTGCCGAATCCGGCATACCAGTCCGCTCCCTTCTCGAGGATGGCGGAGACCGCCGCGAGCGTTTCGACGTTGTTGATGTTCGTCGGCTTGGCAAAGAGCCCCGAGACGGCGGGGAAGGGCGGTTTCGCGCGCGGCATCCCGCGGTGCCCCTCGATGCTCGCCATGAGGGCGGTCTCCTCGCCGCAGACGAAGGCGCCCGCACCTTTCTTTATCTTGATTTCGAAAGAGAATCCCGAACCGAGGATATCTTCCCCCACGAGACCGTAGGCGCGCAGGTCCTCGATGGCTTGCGCGAGGCGGGTGACGGCGAGCGGATATTCGGAGCGGATATAGATGTAGCCCACGGAAGCGCCGATGGCGTAGCCCGCGATGAGCAGGCCTTCGAGCATGGCGTGGGGATCGCCTTCGAGGACGCTGCGGTCCATGAACGCGCCGGGGTCGCCCTCGTCGGCGTTGCAGATGACGTATTTTGGCGCCGCCTCCGTCTTGCGCGCAAAGCCCCACTTCAGGCCGGTTGGAAAGCCCGCGCCGCCGCGCCCGCGCAGGCCCGAGCGTGTCACTTCTTCGATGGTACCCTCAGGACCGAGGGCGAGCGAGCGTTCGAGGCCGGTGTAGCCGCCGCGGTTCACGTAGTGGAGCAACTCGTCGGGATCGATAAATCCCAGGTTACGCGTCACGATGCGCTCCTGTGGCCGGATCATCGGTAGCTCGGCCCACTTTGGCAGGCCCTCCATGGGGTTGCCTTCAACGACGCAGAGAGCGCGCTTCATGAAGGGCTCGCCCTTCACCAAGTGCGTTTCCACCAAGCGCGTCGCGATACGGGCGTCGACATTGCGGTAGAGGACGCGCCGTCCGTCGCGTCCCGTCACTTCGACGAGCGGCTCGGCATAGCAAAGGCCGTTGCAGCCCACCTCGAAAACCGGCACCGACTCGGCCAAGCCGTGTTCCCCGAGGGCCTTTTTGAGCGCTTCCTTGACCTCCAGCGCACCCGCCGCGCGCCCGCAGGTGGCGGCGCCGACAAGGACGCGCGGCTGCCCGGGGAGCGCGAACGCGGCCCATGCCGCACGCGCTTTTTCGCGGATCGTAAAGAGATTCATGAGCGCGCTTTCTCCAGAAGGGCGTTGAGTTTCTTCGGTGTCTGCCGCGCATGCACCACCCCGTCGAGCACGACCGCCGGAGCGAGGGCGCAGGAGCCGAGGCAGGCTAGCTCTTCGAGCCCGAACTCCCCGTCCTCCGTTGTTTCGCCCGAGCGGATGCCGAGAGTCCGCTCGGCTGCGTCGAGAAGCACGCCGCTTCCCTGCACATGGCAGGCCGTGCCTTGGCAGATCTTCAAGCAGTGCCGCCCCGGCGGGTGGTAGCGGAACTGCGCGTAAAAAGTGGCCACCCCGTAGACGTTGTTCGCGGAAAGCCCGAAGTAATCAGCGATGACATCGACGGCGTCCGGACTCAAAAACCCCTCCGTTTCCTGCACTTCCTGCAGTGCGGGAATGAGGTTCTCGCGGTCCGGCCCGAAACGGCGGCATACGTCGTGGACCCTTTCAACGGAGTGGGCTGTCGGTGCGTCGATCATGACGCGCGCCCATCAGGGGAGGAGTTGTTTTCAAGGTTCACAAGGCTAATCCAAAATAATCTTAGAATTAGTGCAACTACTAAAGGTGCGAAATGATCCATCCGCCCATTCGCCGGGTGCAATCACAAAGGCTGTCAACAATTCCGAAAATGCGGCCGGAGGGACTCATTCCCCGACATCGCGACGGTGAATGTCCCGCGCATACCCGCACGTTTCAGCAAGGCCGCACACCCTCCGCTCATCCGCAAAAGTCCGCGCCGCCTCGGGCAGGGCGCTGAAGCGGCTCGTTGACGCGCCGAACACGCTGCTGGCAGACAAAGGTATTGCCTCTTGCGAATAGGGTGGTTGTTTGCGGGGCATGGACACGATCAAAGCGATTATGACGCGCCGCAGCGTGCGGGCGTTCACGGAGCAGGCAATTGCCGCGGAGGACCTGCGCACGCTGCTCGCGGCGGCGATGAACGCGCCGAGCGCGGCGGACGGTCGCCCATGGCAGTTTGTCGTTGTGACAGACCGCGGGCGACTCGACCGTCTTGCGGAGGAGGCGGACGGCGGCAATGCTCTCTTCCGGCAGGCGCGCGCAGCCGTTCTCATCTGCCTCGATCCTGCGCGCGAGGGCTTTGCAGGCTTCGGCGAGCAAGACTGCGCGTGCGCAGCGCAGAATTTCCAGCTTGCGGCACACGCGCTCGGCTTGGGCACGGTGTGGATTGCCGTCATCAACGTGCCCCCGCGCGAGGCAGCTTGCCGGAAGATTCTCGGGCTGCCCGCTACGGTCCGGCCTTTCGCGCTCTTTCCGGTCGGTTATCCTGCGCAAGTGCCCTCGCCCGAACACCGCTACGACGAAGCGCGTGTACACCGCGAGGTGTGGTCATAGTTGTGGCCCGGCCGCTGCCAACACGACAGTGAACTCAACCCTCCAGCAACTCCTCGCCGCGCTGCGCGCCAGCGTTCGCCACCGCGTCTGGATTTGCTCCGACTTGCAGCAATGGGATCCGAAGACGGCGGAGCACATCCTCAACACGGTTTTCGCGGATTTTCACTCCCTCGATTTACCCTGCGAAGAAGTATGGAATCTCGGGGACACGACCGACGGGAAAGACCCCGGGCGGATGCGCGAAACGGTCCTCCTGCAGGCGGAGCGGTTCGAGTCGCTCGGTGTCCCGCTTGCCTACACCTGCGGGAACCACGATTTTGACTACTTCAAAAAGGAAACGTCCGGGGGTGTTGAGGCCGTGCCGGCATGGAAACTCTTACGGGATCGGCCGGCTTGGCGGACAAGCCGTCGGCTGGAGGACTTTTATTTTACTTTCGACATGGGCGACTACCGCGTCTTCCTCTTCGGCGACCATGCCGCGGCAGACGGTCGATGGATCGTCACCCACGGGAAAGTGCATGGCGACGCGGAGGCCTATCCCCACACTCCCGAAGCGTATGACGCCGTCCGGAAAAACATGGCGGAGCACGAGGGACCGGTCATCAGCCTGGGCCATTACGCTTATCCAGGCGGAAACCGGCCTTCTCCCCTCATGGAGCGGCTTCTTCCCTTGCCGGATAATGTGCGGGCCCATTTTTACGGCCATGCCCACCTTGGTGAGTCGCGGCTGCTCGGCGAACACAACTTCCGCAAGATCGCCTATGTCGATCATCAGCATGTACCCCAGCTCGACATTGCCGCCCTCGAAGACCGCAAAGGCACGCGCTTACGCTCCGTTTTTCTGGAAATCTACCTCGACGGGACCTTCGGCATCTACTTTCGGAATCATTCCGGAAAAACATGGGAAGAAGCCTTCTTCCTTGATCCCGGCCGCAGGCCCTGAGGGCACGCACGCTTCGCCCGAACGGTTCCGCAGGAGGGAAAAAATCACCGGAGATTGGCGACGATGAGGCGCGATGACGGCCGAGTGGCCTCAGCAGCGCAGCTTCTTTACAGTGTTGGAGCGGCCTCGGCGTCTTTTGGGATGTATTTGTCCGATTTTTATTGAAAGTCCATAGGCGCATTCGCATAACGCCCCCTGTTCGGAACTCGGTATGACCATTGAAAACAAACAGTCTATTCAGGAAATCGAGGCCGAAGCCGCACGTTTGGTGGAGGAGGCGAAAGCGCGCGCGTCCTCCATTGTGCGGGAGGCTCGCGAAGAAGCAAAGCGCATAGAGGAGCAGCCTGTTGACGCCGGAGAGGCGGAGTCGGAGTGCGGGGAGATCCGCGACCGTGCCGAGTCGGAGGCCCGGGAGGCCGTTGCCCGTGCGGAGGCGGAGGCGGAGGCTTTGCGCAAGCGTGCCGCGAACGCCGCTGAAGAATGCGTCGAGGTGATCACCGGGATTGTGCGCGGAGGTGGATCGTGAGTCTTTTCGTGAACACGCCTGAGCGAATGCGGCGTGTGCGGTTGGTGACAACGAAGGAAGCCGCCCCGACGGCTGCTGCCGCGCTGCAGCGGGCCGGTGTTCTCGACGTGGAGTCGGGGACCGCGCCCGAAGGCGAGGACCGCGCCGCCGTTGAGCGCGAGCGGGCAGCAGTGGTTGACCTCATCGCGGCCATCGACGCGGCCCTTGCCTACGTGCCTCGGGAGGAACGGGTCCGCCTCGCCGAAGACGTCGACGCCGATCTCATGCGCGGCGTCTCCGAAATCGAGAAAGAAACCCGGCAACTCTGCGATGGCTTGTCGGCCATGCACCGGCGGCTGGAAAAACTGAAGGAAGCAGAGAGCGAGGCGCGGATTCTGCACACCGTCGACGGCGCGCTTTCGGAACGGATGGACCTGCGTGCCGACGCCTTCTCCTTTTCCGGAAAAGTCATTTGCTCCGGTATCCTTGTGCTTCCCGGCGAATCCTTTGCCGCGGCGGATTCGCGCTTGCGGGAGATCTCCCTCGTCGTCGAGCCGGTCGAACTGGACGGGGAGACTGCTGTTTTTTTTTTCTGCTTGCGTCCGCAGTGGCGTCATGTTGAAGCGCTGCTATCGGATGGGGGACGCCTCCTTCGCGCCGCCCGTGGTGACGGCAACGGACCGTTGCCGGACCGCCCCGAAGAGCGGCTGCGGGAACTCCGCCGCGAGCGCGATGAACTGCTCGCGCGGTTGCGGGAGGAGACAGCCGCGCATTTGGAGCACCTCGTCCTTCTGCGCGAAGCTCTTATCGCGGAAGACGACCGTCTCGGCCTTCTCCACGCGGCTCTTGCGACCGACCACGCCGTGCTCGTTGAAGGATGGGCACCGGGGCATTCGCTTGCCGCGGCGGAGGAAGCGCTGCGCGCGGAAGTGACGCCTCTGCACGTCGAATCACGGCCGCCCCGCGAGGGTGACGAGCCGCCGACGAAGCTACGCAATCCCTCGGCGCTCCGGCCTTTTGAGGTTATCGTCAATCTTTTTGCCACGCCCCGCTACCACGAATGGGATCCGACACCGCTCGTCGCCTATTTCTTCGCGTTTTTCTTCGGCATCATGCTGGGGGACGCGGTCTACGGCGTGCTCCTGTTCCTGCTCGCGCGGTTTCTCCTGCCGAAATTGGCGGAGGACCCGGACACAGAAGGATTCCGCATGTTCCGCCGCGTGATCACAGTGTGCGCGGTATGCGCTGTTGCGGTGGGGGTCCTTACCGGCACCTATCTGGGCGATGTTCCCGCGCACTTTTTCGGAATGGAGGGGATCGCCCTCTCCGAGGGACTGCATGCCGTCTACATGAACCCGATGGTCTTTATCGTCGCTTCCCTCGTGGTCGGTATTGTGCATGTGAACCTCGGCCACCTGCTCATGCTCCTGCGCGGGTTCCGCGAGCGCAAGGCGCACGCGGTGCTCGGGCGGTCCGGTGTTTTCCTGATTCAGCTCGCCGGTATACCCCTCATCCTTGTCATGCTCGACGTGGCGTGGTTCCAGCCCGCCGAAACCACCCGTATGATCCTTTTCGCCGCCCTGCTCGCGGGTGTGCTCGCGGTTGTCTTGGCGTCCCTCATGGAAAAAGGGCTGTTTCTCGGCAGCATCCTCTGGGTCTTCGACCTGAGCGGAATCCTCGGCGACATCATGTCCTACGCGCGTCTCGCCGGTGTCGGGCTGGCCACATTCTTTCTCGCACACTCTTTTAATATGATGGCCACGCTCATCGCGGAAATGCTCCCGGCCGGCTTCGTCCGTCTCACGCTGGGCACCCTTGTGATGCTTGTGATCCTTGTTTTCGGCCACGTGCTCAATCTGCTCCTCAGCTCCATCACCTGCTTCGTGCATTCGCTGCGGCTTTGTTTTGTCGAGTTTCTTTTCAAGTTCTATGAAGGCGGCGGTCGTCCGTACGCCCCGTTTCGTCTGAGGCGCCGGGAGGTTGTTCCGGTGCGCGCGGGCGGAGGGGCATTCGGGTGAGGCCGTCTTGTTAACGCAAATATCGGAGGAAATACCATGCTTATCAGTCCAGAGTCCCTCATCGTTCTCGCCGGTGCTCTCGCGCTCGCCCTCGGTCTTGCCGGCTCCGCCGTCGGCATGGGCTTGGCGGGCTCGGCCGGAGCCTCCGCTCTTTCCGAGGAGCCGGGCCAGTTGCGCAACGTTATCGTGCTCGTATCGCTGCCGATGACGCAGACCTTCTATGGTCTGATCATCCTGATTCTCATGCTGACGACGGTCATGCCGAACCTCGAGGCCATGGAGAACAGTGTAGGCCTCGGTTTCATGGCCCTTGCCTGCGGGCTCATCGGAGGCATCGCGCAGTTCGCTTCTTCGGCGTTTCAAGGCAGCGTCTGCGCTTCCGGCATCGCGCTGCTGCCGAAGACGCGCGGCAAGATCCTCACCAACGCCATGATGCTGGCGGTGTTTGTCGAACTCCTCGGCGTCCTCGGGCTCGTCTTCACGATTATGGCGTTGAACCTCCTCGGCCTGTTTTGAAACCTTCCCACGGAGACCGGCTGTGAAAGAAATCAGAGAAGCAATTCTCGACAAAGTACGCGCCGAGGCGCGGGAAATTGTCGAAAAGGCGGAGGAAGAAGCCGCGCGTATTGTCGCGGAAGCCAAGGAGCAACGCGAGCAGGCGCTGGCTGCGGAAAAAGAGAAAAGTCTCCGCGAGGCGCGGGACGAAGCCGCTCAGATCACCGCGCGTGGAGCGATGGACGCGCGCAACGCCCTCGCGGCCGCGAAGGCGGAGGTCTTCGAGGGCATCGTCAGCGAGACGCGCGGCCGTTTGCGCTCCACGAAGCCGGAAGCGGAGGAATACGCGCGGCTCATTGCGGAAGCGGTCTCCGGGCTCGGGAGCGGCGACCGGATCACCGTTGTCGTGCCGCCGGGATGCCGCGCCGCCGCAAGGGAGGCGGTGAAGAAGGATGAGCCTCTCAGCGAGCGCGTGGCGGAGATTGAAGAGCGGGAGATGGAGGGCGGGATCATCGCGGAGTCGGAAGACAAGAGCATTGTCGTGGACAACACTTACAGCGCGCGCCTTGAGATGCTCCTGCCCCGCGTTTATGTTGGCTTTGCGGAGAAACTCTTTGGAGAGACCGAAGCATGATGCCTGGTCCGAGAGCCGCCTTCATGACGTCGCTGCTGCAGTCGCGTGCGGCGAAGAATGTGACGGCGGATGCCGTGGCACGGATTCCCGCCGGTGCCGACGGAAGCGAACTGCGTGAAAACCTGCGCGGAACGGACATCGGCCGGCGGCTCGGTGAATCCACGTTTCAAGGACGGCAGGAGCGGGACGGCTTTCTTTGGGAGTATTTGGACGCGCAGTTTTCGCTCCTTGAGGAAAGCCCCTTTGTTCCGTCCGGTGCGGTGGAGTTCGGGCGTGTGTATGTGAGGAAGTTTGATCTCGTGAACATCAAGTCGCGCCTGCGTGGCATCGCCGCCGGGCAGGCGTCGCCGATGATTCCGGTGGGCATCCTGCGGCGCCGCGGTCTTCTCGATGACTTCGCCGAAGCGGATTCCGTCGAAGACATGGGGGAGATTCTCCGGTTGGCGGGTCTCAGCGAGTTCGCGGCCGAACTGCCCGCGGCGGAGGGTGCGCCGGGTATGCCGGAAACAACGCCCCTCGACGCCGCCTTCCACCACGTACTCGCCGCCACGGCCCGGGGTTTGGCGGGAGGAACGGTTCTCGCGCATTCCTGCGGGGTGATGCTGGATTACGCCAATCTCTCCCTCTTGCTCCGTGCGGTTGCGGGTGAATGGGGGGCGGCGGCAGAGAAGCAGTTCATTCCGCCCGGCTATCTTCTTTCGGAGCAGGATTTTAAGGAAGCCCTTTCCGCCGGTGCCAAGGATGTCGCCAAGCGCATCGAATACCCGGCTTACCGCAGCCTCGCCGAGGAAGCCGCGGCCGGGCCGCCCGCGGCGGTCGATGAGGTTGTCGCGAGGCATCGCTTCGAGCACCTGCGCGGTCTTCTCGCCGCACAGGTCGCGCCACCGTGTGTCGCGGCATGGTTCCTCGTCTCGAAGGAAGCGGAAGTGCGGAACATCCGTCTGCTTCTCAAAGCGGCCGAGGACGGGCTTTCCTTCGAAACGGCAAGGAGGTGCCTTGTGTTATGAAGGCCGCGCGTGCAAACGAACAAGGTATCGCCGTGATGGGCGGCCATGAGCTGGTCAACGCCCTGCGGCTCGCCGGGGTGGCGCTTTGGCACGTGGCGGAGGCGCGGGCCGGTGAGGCAACCGACATCTCCCGCACCGTGCGCGGATGGATTTCCGGCGGGAAGGTCGGCTTGATTCTCATCGAGGAAGAGCTAGTGCCGTTTGCGGCCGATGTCATTGCATCGGCCCGCGCGCGGAAGAGTGTCCTTCCGGTGATTCTCGAAGTGCCTGCCCGCGAGGTGTCGATGGACGCGGCGGCCGCCTATTACAAGGCGCTCAGCCGGGAGTATCTCGGTCTGGATGTCGTGCTGGAGGCTGAGGAATCGCCGGACGGTGAACATGTATCCAACCCAACGTAAGAAAGATAAATCATGGGAACAATTTGGAGAATTTCAGGACCGCTCGTCATTGCCGACGGGATGCGGGGAACGCGGGTCTACGAAGTCGTGGAAATCGGCGAGGAGGGCATCGTCGGCGAGGTCATCGGACTCGACGGCGAGCGGGCCGTTGTGCAGGCACACGAGGAAACCCTCGGGCTGCGGGCGGGCGAACCCGTGCGCCCGACGGGCCGGACGCTCAGCGCGGAGCTGGGGCCGGGATTGCTCGGTTCCATCTATGACGGACTGCAGAAGTCGCTCCTTGCCCTTATCGCCGACAGCGGTGCGTTTATCCGCCGGGGCGTAAAGGCCCATGCGCTGCCGCGTGACAAAAAGTGGGCGTTCACGCCGACTGTGAAGGCGGGAGACGCCGTGGAGGGCGGGGATATTATCGGCACCGTGCCCGAGACGCCGCTTGTCGAGCACAAGGTGATGGTGCCGCACGGAGTGCGGGGCCGTATCGCGGAAATCCGGGAGGGCGAATACACCGTCGAGGACATAATCGCCATCGTCGAAAGGGACGGGGAGAAGCGGGAGATCAAGCTTATGCAGGAGTGGCCCGTGCGGCAGGCGCGGCCGTACCGCAAACGCAGGGATCCCTCGGGCCTCCTCACGACAGGCATGCGGATCATCGACTACATGTTTCCGCTCGCTCTCGGCGGCAAGGCCGCCGTCCCCGGCGGATTCGGCACGGGCAAGACAGTCACCCAGCAGCAGCTTGTGCGGTGGGCGGAGACCCACCTCAATATTTACGTGGGCTGCGG
>SKLD01000527.1 GCA_007123395.1 Opitutales bacterium | reverse complement strand
GGTCCCATATTGCAGGGACTGGCCACGGCCACCCAAAATCTGCAATGATTACCGTGCCATCTCTCGGCGCGGTTTGGGGATCAATCCAAGCCGAACAATTAAGGGTGCAGCGAAGGTGAGGAACGAGCCTTCGATTGCACCCATGGTTGAACAAGCCCGTAGCGGCGGGCAGTGCGGCAAGCGCTTATGCGTTTTGTGTTCGTCCACCCGGAGTGAGTGGAGACTGAAGGATCGCTCGTAGGACCCGCAGCCACGGTTGAGCACCGCTGCTGCCAAGGCTTTCCGTGTGTATCTCCTGGGTTTTGGAACAAGATGGAGCGCTAATCACCGCAAGGTGCGGCGTTGTTCGGATAGCGGGCATACGGGTGCCCGGCATCCGGCGGAAGGTGTCCGGATGCAGCGATTTTTCCAATGCGGGTTTGAAGTTCAGGCGCATTGATTGGATTTGGGCGGGGAGAGACCGCTCTTCCATAGGGGCAGCAGTGAGAGCGGGAGTTTGACCATTGGCTCGCTGCAGCAGGGGCAACGGGGTGCGAAGGGCGTCGGTTTAGGCGGTGGCGCGGGGGTGTGGAGGGGACGTCCGGTGTGGAAGGCGACTCGTTCGCGGGTGGCTTTGGCCGCGGGATGCTGGAAGCCGTAATGGCGCACGGCGCGCAGTCCCTTCGGAAGGACGTGGCGCATGTAGCGGCGGACGAACTCGGTGCCCTCAACTCGCTCGGTGCGGGCGCGGGCCTTTTGGGCGCGGTCTTTCCAGCGGAAGGTGACGTGGGTGTCGTCGACGGCGAGGATGCGCGCGTCGCTGATGGCGGTGCGGCAGATATAGGTGCCGAGGTATTGGATTGCGCGGGTGCCGTCGCCAAAGGGTTGCAGGTGCACGCCCCAGTCTTTTTGCCAGACGGCGGGATCGGCGGGCGGCAGTTCGTGTTCGCCGCGCAGGGCGGCAAGGCCGCTGCGGAAGCTTTCGCGAAAGGCTTTGCGCAGGGCCGGGACGGGGACAAGGAAGTTGCGGTTTTTGACGGTGACGACGTGACCGTTGGCGTCGACACCGGCTCCCGGGACGATGCCGTGCAGGTGGGGATGGAATCCGAGGCGCTGGTTCCAGGTGTGCAGCACGAGGGAAAAACCGTTTTTGACCGCTCCAAGCCAGCGGGGATGCGCCAGCGTGTATGCCAGCGCGTCGGAGGCGGCATGAAAGAAAAGGTCGTAAACGGCTTTGGCGGCGACGCCGTGGAAGAGTTCGCGCAGTTGCCGCGGCACTGTGAAGGTGACCATGAAATAGGGTGCACCGACGCGGCGCGCGAGTTGGGCTCCGACCCACTGAGCGGTGGCGGCCTGGCCGCACTGGGGGCAGGAGCGGTGGTTGCAGGAATGGTAGGTGAAGACTCGCTGGCCACATTTGCCGCAGCCATGCAGGTGCCCGCCCATGGCCGGGGTGCGGCAACGGGTGATGGCCCAGGCGGCGCGCCGACGGGCTTCGTCGGCGCGCCAGAGCTCCGGGCAGGCGCGGAGGAAACGCCGCAGCGCGGCGGTGACCGTTGCCTCCGCCGGGAATGAGGCAGACGGCATACCGAGGCGCTCAGCGGGGCAGATCGCGGCAGAGCGCCTCGACGAGAGCGCGGCTCTCGGTGTCGCTGCGGTGAGTCAGGTGCAGGTAGACCATCGTTGTATTGATGTTCTTATGCCCCAGAAGCGCCTGAACCGTGTGGAGACTCGCCCCGGCCTCGACAAGGTGGGTGGCGAAGCTGTGACGCAGGGTGTGGGGCGTGGCCTCGGGCAGTCCAAGTTCTTTGCGCGCCACGACGATAAGGCGCTGGAGCGAGCCCACGGGCATGGGGGCGGTGGCCGCGTGCATGCGCGCGGCCACTTCGCGCGGGTCGTTGGAACCGCGTCCGGCGTGCGGGAAGAGCAGGCATGGATGGCGATGAAAGCGCCAGTAGCGGCGAAGGTCTTCGAGCATCGTCGCGGCCAGAGGCACCATACGGTCGCGTCCGCCTTTGCCACCGCGTATCCAGAGCTTGCCGTTGGTCCCGTCGATGTCACGCACCGTGAGGTTGAGACACTCGGAGAGGCGCAGGCCCGCACAGTAGATGAGTTTTACCGGAATGCGGTAACGCCGCAGGTGAATATGTCTGAGCAGACGCGTCACCTCCTCGCGCGTGAGCACGGCAGGAAGGGAATCGAGGTCCTTGGCGCGCACCTGCGAGAAAACCGTCCACGTATCATGCCCGAGCAGCTCAACAAAGAAGAGGCGCGCACATGCGGCGGCTTGGCGGATGGTTTTCGGGTTCCAGCCTTTGCGCGTCTTCACGTGCAGGAGGTAATCGCGCAGATTGTCCTCCGTGAGCGCGGCCGGATCGCTCCCGAAGTGATCGGCGATGAGGCGCAGTTGCCGGTAGTAGGCGTGACGGGTGCGCGCACGTTCGTAGCGCAGCGCCAGCAGCTCGGCGAAGCGCCGCATGGAGTCGTGCCGGTGCTTGTAGGTGAGCGGGTCGGCTCCCCGTGCGCCCGCGTCGGGCCGCGCCGCGCGGGTGGTTCGGGCTTGCCCCTTGGCGGGGAAAGCAGGTGAATGAGAAGGCGGGTTGGATATGGTTTTACTCATAACCCGGCCACCTTGGCCGCCCAACCCGCCTCTTTCCAAGATCCTCCGACAACCCGCCCCCTCAATGACCGCCCTCAGCCCACCCAATCACCTGCCGCGCAGCGGCTTAGTTCAACAAGGCGGAGGTCTCAACTCCGTTCGCTCCTGCGTCGCTCACTCCTTGAGACTCCTCACCGTTCGAGAAAAATAGAATGGCACGTGCTTTGAACTACAGGAAACTTGCGATAGCGCACTATCCGCCAATTTGCGCATGTTGCGGATTTGGGGTTCCTGAAGTCCTTGAGGTTGCTCACCTTGATGGTGATCGAAAAAATAACGAAATAGAGAATTTAGCGATACTGTGTCCTAATTGCCATAAGATGCACGATATTGACCTTATCCCGACAAGCGTAATTATCGAACTTCGTGACCGAGAGAGATCTATTGACTGGTCGAAGAGAATGAAAGATGCAGGAAAGAAAGCTGCTTTAACTCGAAAAAGAAAACAAGCAGCAAGGAAAGCAGTCGAAACGCGAAGGCGAAATCAACTCGAATCGGGTAGCGGGGAGGATTAGGCCTCCCCGCCCCCACACCACCGGCTCCCGATTCGCTCCGCTCATTTCCCTCCGGCGGGACTGTAAGCATACGGGTCTCCCGCCGGGCGGGAGCGGTTCCGAAGCATCAGTGACCGGAGATCAGACTTGCGCCTGTTCTCCGTATTTGAAGCGGACCCAGAGGTCACGCATCGAGGGTACGCCTTTGCGTTTGAGGTAATCGTTGTTGAGGGCCATGGCGACGAGGCTGTTACGGCTCATCCGCCAGTAGCCTTTGCGGGAGCGGGAAGCTTTCCTGACTTCGTCCGGCGGCACGCCGAGGCGGATGAGCATCCGCCTGCGTTTGCGCGGCACCTTCCAGTCTTTCCAGTGGCAGAGGCGGACCCGGCGGCGTATCCACTGATCCCACTGCAAGGACTCGGCGTATGCGAGGGGCGCGACTTTGCTTTTCTCCCGGTTGACCAGCAGCTTGAGACGACCTTCCACGTACTCCTCGACGGCGGCCATCGCGGCGAGCGCTTCGGCTTTGGTCTTGGTCACAATGAGGAAGTCGTCCGCGTAGCGGGCGAACGGCAGACCCATGGCCTCGATCATTTTGTCCAGCGGGTCGAGCATGACATTGGCGAGCAGCGGTGACGGGCGCTCGGTTATCCATGCCCCGCCTCCGGTCGGTTCCACTTCTTCGGTGGGTGCTCCGCAGTTCTGTCGTCGCTTCGCTCCTCGGCACGGGCCTTCGTCCGCCGTGCCTTGCCGCATCCTTCGCCGGATCCCGTCCCAACGGGATCGGCGGCTACTCACGGATTGCGCGGCGGCTACTATGCCCTCTGCTGACTCCTCGCTCCGTCCCGCCCCGCCGCATTGCTGCGGCGGGTGCTACGGCTTCACGGGTGGATCTAAACCCGCCGCAGCGACGGGGCGAGGCCTCCCCGGGTAAGAGCGCGTTGTTCCGATGCACAACCCCGTGGTTTACCTCCGGCACTGAACCCAGGGCTTCGCTGTGTTGTGCCAGCTCACCCGCGCCGTCGGCCTTGTACCACGTTTCTGTCCGTGGGCTCACATCTTTGACGTAGGCTGCCTTCCCACAAAGCCTCGCGACTTTGCAGTT
>SKLD01000137.1 GCA_007123395.1 Opitutales bacterium | reverse complement strand
TGCGCTGAGATTTACGATTTAGAACCGCGAGTCAAGGGGATTCGCCAAGGTTGCAGGAGCACGCTCCCCCCCGCCGTCGCAAATCGTCGCATATAGTGCAATCCCCGCCTTGCCCGCCTTTTCGCGCCCGGCCCACGCTTCCCCTATGCCCGTTGCCGCGCCGCTTCAGTTCTGTTCCGTCCCGCCCAAGACGCAGGCGCGGGCCGCCGCGGGCGTAGTCGGAAAGATCACCGCATCCCTTCCGACATCCGATTTGGGCTTTCCGCTTTCCGCCTCTTCCGCCGGACGGCCCGACGACATCCAATACATGCCGCGCGGTGGTTTCCGGTTGTCTTGCCCGTCCAAGACAGACAATCGGATGGTTAGATGAAACCCCTCTTCGCTTCCGTCCCACCGCTGTCCCGGCAACTATTGCGCAAAGTTCTTTCGCGTCCGGTGACGATGGCCAACAGCTATTTTCGTCGCTGTAGGCGGCACGCAAACGGATCCGGTGCGTTCTGGCGGGTATTACGCGGCCCCGCCTTTTCGTCTGCATATTAAAGTTCCCGCGACTATCGTCAAAATCACCTACCGTCACGAGAATCGCCAAGTTGCTTGGGAACAATTCCCGCCCCCATCCACCGCCGGCGGCTCTGGATCATAAACATCAGCATGTGCTAACACTCCCGCAATGAAAACAACAAAGACAAACGACCGAATAATGTGGAAGCGGCATCTTGCCGCTTTGCCGAGGCGGTAAAAAGCGGCGGGACGCCGCTTCCACTCTTGTTTGTGTTCCCATTATTTTGAGATTCTTAATAATTAACTGCCAAAGGCCCGAATCCTATTCCATGGCCGAAATTTCCGCGCTCCTTCCGCTTTGCCCGAATTGTCATGCGATGGCGCATATCCGTCCGGATTGTCTCAGCATTGAGAGACTCCGGGAGCTTGTTCGCCACAGAGGCGAAGGTGTCGTTGATTGAACGTCTCTGAGTTGCAGCGAAAGATATTCGTCAGCGGACCCAGTCCGGGCAGCTTGGCTCGGCCCCGTTGGTTCCGGGGTTTAAAGGCGGCGGAGTAGCCGAAGCCGTGAGGCTTTGGATGGATGGATTGCTTGACACCCGGCATTTGTCAGACAAATTGAAAGACATGAAGTCAGTGACGACCCGGGAAATTCAGCAGAACACACGTTCGATCCGTCAGCGGCTGGAATCGGGAGAATCCTTGCAGTGGGAAATTCGCGGCCGGGTTGTCGCGCATCTGACGCCGGCGAGCGGTCAGGGCGGGAATCTCGACTGGGGAGATCCGCTCCGGCGTCTGGAGTCGCTCTACACACGTGCAACAGGCGGGAAGAGCGCTTCGGCCGCTGACCAAATCTATCAAGACCGTGGCTGAGTTCACCGAGTATTTCGATAGCGGCGTATTGGTGAAAATCTATCATCTGGAGCCAGGCTCCCGCGAGGCGGCAAGCCGGGTTCGGCGGGCTGGGCTCATTCCGTTGCCGTTTCTTGCGGAGATGGAGATGCGCAATGCCCTGCGCGTCCTTCATGGACGAAACCAACTAACGGAAGAGGTCTTGGAGGGGGCTCTGTCGCTCATGGATTCGGACATCCGTCAGGGCAGGCTTGCCAGGATTGTTCCCGATGCCGCCAAAGTCGCTTCCACCGCGGAGAGGCTTTCCCGAAATTTCAGTGCGCGGAGCCTTTGCCGGACGCTGGATTTGCTTCATGTGAGCATTGCGGTAGCGCTGGGTGTGGCGCGTTTCCATACAGGGGACAAGCGCGAGGCTGCTTTGGCGAGGAAAGCGGGGCTGCGTGTTTCCTTTTTGGCTCAATGACCCGCCCGGACTCGTCGCTCACCGGTCTTCCTCGGAGAGGCGGCGGAAGTATTCTTCGACTTGGCGCTGGTAGCGGGAGGGGGCCTCGCCGCTGAGGCGGCGGGTGGCGCGTTCGTCGAGGCTCTGGCGGAGGTGGCGGAGGAGGGCGCGGGAGGCGGCGCCGACGGCGGCGTCGGTGTCGCGGAGCTGGCCGTCCCATGTGCGTGCGCCGCTTTCTTCGCCGAGGCGGGCGGAGAGTTCGCGGAGCTGGCTGTCGTCGAGGCGGTCGCCGGCTTCGCCGAGGAGTCCGGAGAGGCGCTCGCGCAGATCGGCGAGGCGCTGGGCACCGTTGTCGCCCTCACCGCCGGGAGCCTCGCCTTCGCCTTCGCCGTTTTCGGCGGCCATGGCGTCGCCTTCGCCGTTTTCGCCGGGGGCCGGGGTTTCGCCTTCGGCACCGCTTTCGGCGATTTGGCCGAGTTCGCGGCGGGCGCGGTCGAGTTCGGCGAGGGCGCGGCGCAGGGCGGCGTCGGAAAGGGCGGGGACATCGGCCCCGGCGTCGCGCAGACCGCCGGCGGCGGCGTCGAGGTCGGCGGCGGCCTGCTCTTGGAGGCTTTCGGCGCGGTCGAAGCGTTCGTAGAGGAGGGCGTTGGCGGCGCGCGTCATGGTGCCGCCGGTGCGGTTGTTGTCGAGGTCGCGGCCGACTTGCTCGAGGTTGCGGGCCGCTTCGGGGAACTGCCCGCGTAGCTCGGCGGCGGCGCGGTCGAGGTCGTCGCGGAGCCGTTCGAAGTCGGTGTTGAGGCCGGTCTGCGCTTCTTCGAGGCCTTCGGGCGGGCGCTCCCCGGCGGCAGCTTCGCGGCTGGCTTGGGCACCGCCGGATTGCTGCCCGGCGAGCCCCTCGGCACGTTCCGCGAGCCCGAGCATCATGGCTCCGGCCATTTCGTTGATGAGGCCTTCGAGGAGGGCGGCGGCGTTGACGAGGGATTCGCCCGCGCGCATGCCGTGGCGCTCGCCGCGGCCGGGTTGGTGGCCGTCGAGGGCTTCGGAGGCGCGGTCCATGTTGCGGCCCGCTTGTTCGAGGAGCTGCGTGAGGGGGGCGGCGGCGGGGAGCTGGGCAAGGCGCTCGGCGATGCTTTGGTTTTCGCCGGAGAGGCCGCGCTGGTCTTCGGCGAGGGCGCGGTTTTCGGACTCGGGGGCGCCGGTGCGCTCGGATCGGCCCATGGCGCGGTTGAGGCCTGACTGGCTGTCGATGAGGGCGTTGAGGTCTTCGAGGAGAGGCGGCAGGTCGGCGAACGAGGGCAGTTCGTCGCCGGGTGGGGCCTCTCCCTCGCCTTCGCCCGGTTCGCCGGGTTCTTCGGCTTCACCCGTGCCCTCGCCCTCACCTTCGCCCTCGCGCGCCTGCATTTCGCGGCGCACGGCGTTTTCGAAGGCGACGAGGTGGCGCAGGCCGGCGATTTCGCGGGGGATGGCGGGCTCGCCGCGGTTGCGGCTGAGGAGGCTCTCGGCGCTTTCGAGTTCCTCGTTGGCGGCCTCGAGCATATCCATGAGTTCGTTGTCCGGGCCGATGAGTTCGCGCACCTGCGTGCGCAGCTCGGTGAGGCCCGCGCGCACACGGGCGAGGGCGACGGAAAGGTCTTGGTTGGCGCGCACTTGCTCGCGGCCTTCGAGGGCGAGGGAGCGGTAGGTCTCGCGGATGATGCGTTTGACCTCGACGATGAGGGCGCGCACGTCGATCTCCTCGGTGTCGCCGTCCATGCCGTCCATTTCCTCGGGCTCCACGTCTTCGCGCACTTCGATGAAGTAGATTTCCGAGCGGGCGCGCTGGCCCTCGGGGCGGCGGTTGTCGGTGGCCTCGGCGAAGTAGATGACGACGTCGCCGTCTTCCGCGCCGAGGTCGGCGAGGTCAAGGGCGTGGAAGGCTTCGACGTCCGGCTCGCGGCGGTCCCGGGCGTCGTGGAGGACAGCGCGGCGGGGGTCGCCTCCGGCCACGGTGACGGACAGTTCGACGCGCGCCACGCCGAAGTCGTCGCCCGCGAAGACCTGCACGCCGAGGCGTTCGCCCGGCTCAAGGACGAGATCCTGCCCGGGGACGGCGATCTCGACGTGGGGCGGCTCGTCGCGGCGGATGTCGATTTCGCGGCGGCTTGTGCGGGTCTCGCGGTCCTGCTCGTCGCGCACGACGACGGCGTAGTGTCCGGACTGCGCGGGGCGGTGTTCGAGGCGGTGGCGGGCGTCTTCGGTATCGGCAAAGTCGATTTCGCGGTCGTCGAGGAGGAGAGCCACGCGGTGGCCGGGCAGAGTCTCTGCCATGAGGTGGAGGACGGTGCCCTCGATGATCTCAATGTCGGCGGGCTCGCGGTGCTCGACGGGGTCAAGGCCGGTATAGGCGGGCGGCTCCGTGGTGAGCGCGAAGTCGAGCAGCTCGGGCGGGTCGTAGACGTCCACGCCAAACCACGGCGAGACG
>SKLD01000510.1 GCA_007123395.1 Opitutales bacterium | reverse complement strand
TGCGCAAGACGCGGCAGTTCAGCGAAGGGCTGGTGCTGGGGACGAGAGCCTTTGTGGAGGCGGTGCTGCGCGGGGAGGAGGGTCTGCGGTTCCGGCGCAAGCGGGCACCCAAGGCGGTGCCGTCGCCCGCCGAAGATGACGGTCTGGCCTGCGCGCGGCAGTGGCTGCGCCCCAAGCCACCGGTTAAGACATCGTAAGGCCGGTTCATCGCAACACGCCGGCGGTCGGTTCCGCTCGGGAGCGAAGTTTGCGCGCCCGCAGTCGGTGAGGGTTGGGTCGCCCGGAAACAGGCCTGGAAGGTGCCCGGCCGACATTAGTTGTTTGGATCAGCGGCATTCGGGTGTCTGTCTAATCTGGATTCCGTCTTAGCATCGAGTGTTCGCCGGATGGGAGCCGGAAGGCCATTCGATCACGTCTGTTTCCCAAGAGCCAACATCCCTGGCGCGCCCGGTGAACAGCATAGAATGAAACTTCCGCCGCCTGCCAAACCGCATAAACAGTGAAGTTGCATGGAAGATCGGAGGCGGTTGATTATCGATGCCATTGCATATGACATGCTCGGCTCGAGAAGCTCGATTTTGAACTGAAGGGGTGTGTCCGTGCTCCCGCCAAGCAAATGATCCCAATAGTAAACTTATTAAATCGTTGAGTAAAATTTAAATATTTCAGAAATAAGTTTATTGCATATATATTTCATGGTTATATTTGTTGATATCGGGAACGGAAGATTGGGAGAAAGTGGGGTGTCATGGCCAGAGGCCAAGGTCGCGCATTTGGCGGAGGGGGCGTTCAGGCCACTCGCGATTGGCGACGGGGCTGGCGGGGCTGGGATGGAGGAGGGTGCCGATGCGGACGCGGAGACCATGCGCTTCGGCGACGCGGGCGGCGCAGCGGCTGGCGAAGGCGCCGACGCCGATGATCCAGGCGGGCTGGAGGGCGGCAGCGAGATCGGCGAGGTGGCGGTCGCAGGCGGCTTCGAGGGGGGCGCGCTCGGCGGCGGGGAGTTTGTCGGGAGTGATGTTGGCACCGGATTCGGCCATGAAGACGAGCGGGCAGTAGTTGGCGACAAATTGGTCGGCGAAGAAGGCGTCGGCCGAGCCGAAGCGTTCGGCGAAGAGGCCCCATAGGCGCCGCCCGCTCACCTCGGAGCGCTTGCAGGCGAAGCCCTCGATGGGGCGCTTGGGGTGTTCGCGCGGGGGTTTGCCGACGGCGGTGTCGATGCCCATCCAGTCGCGCACGGCGGGGATCTCTCCGAAGGGTACGCCCGTCTGCGCCATGCCCCACGGGCCGGGGTTCATGCCGAGGAAGACCACTTTTTTGGGGGCGGCGCCGTAGGTGCGGATGTACTTTTGGTGGGTCGGCCATGCGTAGCGCAGCGGGTTGTAGACGGTATGCACGGGTGCGGCGAAGCGGCAGGCGTCGACAGCGTCAGCAAGGCGTTCGGCGGCGGTGAGGAGTTTTTCTGTCACAGGCGGTTTTTTTGTTATGAAGTGATTTCATTGGCGCGGCGCGGTTTTCGCGTTTGCGCTGAACGGGTGGGAGCGTGCAGGGTCAAAGGCTTCAGGCAAGCGCCCGGAGAGCGGAGGGTCATGACGGATGCCTTCCGGCCCCGGGCCGCCGACACGGTTTTTCACCCATATCCAAGCAATGTCCATGTCAGGGAGAGCGAGGCCGGCGCGATGATCCGTGCGCGCCGCATGCATGCGCGCCGGCGGCTCGACAGTGCGCGTCTGCTCGACACGACGCGCCGGATCATCGACCGCACACGCTCCGGCCGGACGGATTGGATCGGGCCGGTGTGTATGGTTCTGTTGGCGGTGATCGGTGTGTTTTTCATCTATTCGTCGCAGGCGTATGCGGCGAGTTCCTTCTGGTCGCGGCAGTTGGTGTGGATCGTCATCGGCGGCGTGGTGTATGTCGTGGTCTCTCGGATCGACTACAAGATTTTCCTCGAAAACGCCCTCTGGTGCTATCTTGGAGCGCTTCTGCTTCTCATGGCGGTGCTGGCCTTCGGGGACGTGCGCGAGGGGGCTCGGCGCTGGTTGAATTTCGGTCTTTTCAGTTTCCAGCCCTCGGAGGCGGCGAAGATCGGGACGCTCATCATGGTATCGAGCATTCTCGCGCGCTCGGAGTTGCGGAATCTGCGGGAATCGGTGTGGGTGTTACTTAAGGTAATGGGTATCACAGCCTTGCCAATATTCTTGATTTTGCTCCAACCGGACCTAGGGTCTTCTCTAATCATCCCTCCTATGGTCCTGGCCCTTTTATATGTTTCCAAGCTATCCGAGCGCTACTTTTACGCGTTTTTCGGGGTGGTGGTGTTGCTTGGAACGGTGCTCACGGTCGATCTCTATCGCTACGCGGGTTTTCTGGAAGCCAACCAGCTCACGGCGCTGGAGGCGCGCAACCTCTACCAGAAGGAATCTTGGGTCCCGGGGCTGCGGGACTACCAGCGCGAGCGCATCATGACTTTCGTTGCGCCGGAGGTGGTCGATCCCCGCGGAACTGGCTCAGCTTGGAACGCCATCCAGGCGCAGCAGGCGGTGGGCACGGGGGGATTTCTCGGCAAGGGCTGGGGCGAAGGTTTGCAGGCGCGGCTAGGCTATCTGCCCCGGTCGGTTGCCCACAATGATTTCATCTTCGCCGTCCTGGCGGAGGAAAAAGGTTTTCTCGGCGGAATGCTCGTGATCGGGCTATACGCGGTTCTACTGGGCAACGGGGTTCGGATTGCCGGAATCGCGCGCGACCGTTTTGGTATGCTCCTGTGTATAGGCGTGACGATGGTTTTCCTCGTGCATGTCTTCATCAATATCGGCATGACCATCGGGATCGCACCCATCACGGGTTTGCCTCTGCCGTTTGTCAGTTACGGAGGCTCTTTCATTTTGAGCTGCTGTATTCTTCAGGGCATTGTCCAAAGCGTTCACCGACACCGGAGGGAGTTTCAATGAGTGTCGCGACGCAGCCTTTGCCCCGTGTCCCGAGCGCGTGCGCGCGGACGCGGTTACAGCCGCACGAATCCCGGAATGGAGAGCCCGATCAACCATACATCGGTCCCTACCAACATGAATCCATCGGACAACATTCCCACACAGCAGCTCTCGGACGATCAGGAAGCAGAGCTTAAACATCCGCCGCAGGAGCGGCCCATTGAGGATCTCGATCCCGAAAAACTCGAACACGACGCCGAAGAGCGCGCCAAGAAGCGCCCCCTCATCCAGCGTATCGCCGCCCGCATGCGGCGTGAGAACGAGCCCTACCGCGAGATCATCATCAACTCGGAGCCGCTTGAGAAGCGCGTTGCCGTCCTCAACAACGGCATCCTCGAAAAGTTCGACCTCGAGCGCGCGGGCGACGACCGCCTCGTCGGTGCCATCTTCAAGGGTAAGATCCAAAACCTTGAGCCGGGCCTAAAGGCGGCCTTCGTCGACATCGGTCTTCCCAAAAACGCCTTTTTGCACTACTGGGACATTCTTCCCGGCGCCGACTCCGACAGCTCCATCGAATACGTGCGAGACACCCGCAGCGACGCGCAGAAAAAGAAGAAGGAGAAGATTACGCTCAAGGACATCCCCAACCTCTATCCCGTCGGGTCGGAGATCGTTCTCCAAGTGACCAAGGGCACCATCGGCACAAAGGGCCCGCGCACAACAACCAACATCGCCCTGCCGGGCCGCTTCCTTGTGCTTATGCCGCACGGCGGGCAGTGCGGCGTCTCGCGCAAGATCGAGGACGACAAGGAGCGTAAGCGCCTCAAGGACATCCTGCGCAAGCTCTCCATACCCGAAGGCATGGGCGTGATCATCCGCACGGCGGGCGAGGGCAAGCGGTGGACCTACTTCGTGCGCGACCTTACCATCCTCCTGAACCAGTGGCGCGAAATCCAGGAGCGCATGGGCAAGACCAAGCAGCCCGCCTGCCTTTATACCGAGCCCGACATCATCGAGCGCACGGTGCGCGACTTCCTCACCGAAACCGTCGACCGCGTTCTCATCGACGACGAGGCCGACGGCAACCGCATGATGGATCTCGTCGAGCGCGTCTCCAAGCGCAGCCGCGGCAAGATCGCCATCTTCAAGGAAAACATTCCCATCTTCGAGCGCTTCAATATCGAGCGCCAGATCGAGCAGACCTTCCAGCGTAAGGTGCCCCTGCCCAGCGGGGGCGAGGTCGTCATCGAAGAGACCGAGGCTCTCGTCGCCGTCGACGTCAACACCGGCGCGCACAAGAACAAGAACGAGAAGGACAACTTCATCCTCCAGGTGAACCTCGAGGCGGCTTCCGAGATCGCCCGGCAAATCCGCCTGCGCAATATCGGCGGACTCATCATCATCGACTTCATCGACATGAAGCAGCGCAAGGACCGCAACGCCGTTCACCGCCGCATGAAGCAGGAAATGGAGTCGGACAAGGCGAAGAGCCACATCCTACCCATCTCCCAGCTCGGCATCATGCAGATGACGCGCCAGCGGCACAAGGAGTCGGTCTCCAGCGGACTCTACAGCACCTGCCCGTATTGCACGGGGCGCGGCACGGTAAAGAGCGCGCGCACCATGAGCGTGGAGATCCAGCGCCGCCTCACGAGCGTCATCCGCCGCCTCAAGCCGCAGATCGAGAGCCAGAGCGAGCCGTATTGGCTGCGTATCTTCTGCCACCCGCACGCCCTCGAACGCCTGCGCCACGAAGACGAGGAGGTGCTCGTCGACATCGAGTCCACATACCACGTGAAGCTCAGCTTCCGGGCCGATCCGGCCTACCATGTCGAGAACTTCAAAATCGTCGATGTCATGACCAGCCAGGAATTGCGCTGACGGCGACCGACGCGCACCCTATGTACCCGGGTAATCTTCTTCACCGCCGCCACATCCTCTGGGACTGGAACGGCACGCTCCTCGACGACGCATGGCTGTGCGTCGAGGTCGTCAACGGCATCCTCCGGCCCCTCGGGCTGCCCGCCGTGACGCTACAGAGCTACCGCGAGCACTTCGACTTTCCCGTCGTGCGCTACTACGAGCGCATCGGCCTCCCCACCGATCCGGAGCCGTTCAACGTGATCTCTGAGCGGTTTATCGCGGGCTACCACGAGCGCTTCGGCGAATGCTCCCTGCGGGAAGGGGTGGAAGATGTGCTGCGAGCCTTGCACGGGCGCGGCGCCGCCATGTCCGTCCTCAGCGCCAGCCGCCAGGATCTCCTTGAACTGGCCGTCGGGCGCTTCGGCATTGCGAGCTACTTCGCCTCCCTCAACGGCATCGATACCATCCACGCAACAGGCAAGCTGGAGCGCGGGCGTGAACTCATGCGTGCCCTCGGCACCGCCCCCGGCGAGTGCGTTCTCATCGGCGACACCGTGCATGACTTCGAAGTGGCCCATGCCCTCGGGCTCGACTGCATCCTCCTCGCCGACGGCCACCACGGCCGCGCCCGCCTCGAAGCCACCGGTGCCCCCGTCGTCGAGTCCCTCGCCGTCCTCGCACGCGCCCTGCGCGCGGCGTGAGGGGGGCGTGCAGAGGAGCTTTGGAACAGTGTGGAAGCGTAGTCCGGATGATTTATCCCCGGACCCAGGAGCGGGCGGGGGCGGCGCGCGTCGCGGGCTGCGGCGGGCGTTCCTGGCTTTCGGGAGGGCCCTGCTGGCGGGCGATGAATCAGCCCGCCTACGTTTGGCCGCCCGGCGAGAGGGGGGTGGTTTTGGACAAAGCTCGCCGAGGCACAGACACGAATGTCTGTGTCACAATCGCCTGCGCCGGCGCACCAGCAGGAGGGCGAGGGCGGCGAGGGCGAGGGCGGCGCCGAGGTGGCGGCTTTCGGGGATGACGTATTGGACCTCGATCCAGCCATCGAGGGCAGCGTCCACCCACGTTGCGGCCTCGCTCACATTGTCCAGAACGAAGTTGCCGGAGAAGGGCAAAGACATGCCGGCAAAGAGCGCGGTGACATCACCGTCGCCGACAAAGTCGTCGAGGGAGACGAGATTGGTTCCATTGGATGCATCGTAGACGGTGACCGTCTCGGAGAGAAAACCGGAGAAAACGTCGGAATCGATGCTTTCGCTGAGATCGGAGGAATCCAGCCCTTCGACGGCTAGGTCGATGTTCACGTCTTCGTTCGAGATGGCAGTGACGATCCCGGAAAGGGGGTTGAAGAATGCTATGATCGGGGTCTCCTCGTAATACAATCCGAAGGACAACGGATTGTCGAATGTATCGAACTCAACCGCGTGGGACGTATTCGGGTCATCGTTGTCTACGGCGACAACCTGCAACTCCACGGAGACATCTCAACTCAGGGTGACGATGATCTCGACCCTTTGGAGCGACCCCAGCGCCGGATCGAACTTCGGAAATTGGGTCTGCTGAACGGTCTCTTCAAGGCGGCGAAGCATCACAGGCACTCCTCGGCGGGCTTCGCTCGCGCGGTGTGCGGCTGTAGCCAACGGCATTGGCGTTCACCGGTTGGTGCGCCGTAGCTGCCGGACCTTGGGTCGGAGGTCGGGCGGGGTGTGGGTTGCGGGGGTTGGGGTAGTTGCCTGTGGTATCGTACGCGGGCGGTTGGCGGGGCGCGGTCCCGGCGAGGTCGTGGTGCGGACACAAGGTCTCGCACCTACTTTCCGATGTACGCTTATCGTGACCGGCTCGTTGAAACCTGACTCAAACAAGTTCGCCGCAGGGGGGGGCGGCGGTTTTTCGGCTGTGCGGCGGCCCGTTGAAGATTTCCAAAAAACATCTTGCGTCGGGTAGGGCGAGGTCTACTTTGGCCCTTTTTCTGTAATTTCCGCGCACAGCCGAAGTATGCCTACAATCAACCAACTCGTACGTAAGCCCCGTGTCCTCATCACGGCGAAAAGCAAGTCGCCCGCGTTGAAGGAGAATCCCTTCCGCCGGGGCGTTTGCACGCAGGTCATGACCCGCACTCCGAAGAAGCCGAACTCCGCCATCCGCAAGGTGGCTAAGGTCCGGCTCACGAGCGGCTACGAGGTGATCGCCTACATCCCGGACGAAGGGCACAGCCTGCAGGAGCACAGTGTCGTGCTTGTGCGCGGCGGTCGTGTGAAGGACCTTCCCGGCGTGCGCTACCACATCGTGCGCGGCACGCTCGACTGCACGGGCGTGGAGAAGCGCCGCCGCAGCCGTTCGAAGTATGGTGTAAAGCGTCCGAAGAGCTGATTGGTATAACTTTAAATTTTTTCAGACCATGTCCCGCCGCCGCAGAGCCGAAAAACGCGAATACACCGCCGACCCCCGCTACAACAGCACCCTCGTCAGCCAGTTGATCAACGTGATTATGCTGGATGGCAAAAAGTCGGTTGCGCAAAAGATTGTATACGGCGCCTTTGAGCGCGTCAGCGAAAAGCTGGAGAAAGGCGACCCTGTCGACCTCATGCTTGGAGCCCTCGAGAACATCCGTCCGAAGCTTGAAGTGAAGAGCCGTCGCGTGGGCGGGGCGACCTACCAAGTGCCGCTCGAAATCTCCTTTGAGCGTCAGCAAAGCCTCGCCTTCCGCTGGCTTGTGACGGCGGCGCGTTCCCGCCGGGGTTCGATGCGCGAATGCCTCGCCTCGGAAATCATCGATGCCTATAACAATACAGGCACGGTGGTGAAGAAGAAGGACGACACGCACCGGATGGCCCAGGCCAACCGGGCTTTCGCCCACCTCCGCTGGTAATCGCTCCGGCGATCCGGCACCCTGTTCTTTCCCAGATTTTCCTCCTATGGCCACTGTAGATACGAAGAAGCTTTCGGCTGCGAACTCGCCGCAGCGCAAATGCCCGCTGGAATTCCAGCGCAATATTGGCATCGCCGCCCACATTGACGCGGGCAAAACGACTACGACGGAGCGCATCCTTTTCTACTCCGGTCGCATCCATAAGATCGGCGAAGTCCACGAGGGCGCCGCCACGACCGACTGGATGGAACAGGAGCGCGAGCGCGGGATAACCATCACCTCGGCCGCGGTCGCGGCCGAATGGGTGACGAAGGACGGTCCTTTCGAGGGCATTCCGCACCGCATCAACATTATCGACACGCCTGGCCACGTCGACTTCACAGCCGAAGTCGAGCGCTCGCTCAAGGTCCTCGACGGCGCCGTGGCGGTGTTTTGTGCGGTTGCCGGCGTGCAGCCCCAGTCTGAGACGGTCTGGCGGCAGATGGACAAATACAAGGTCCCGCGCATCGCCTTCATCAATAAGATGGACCGCACGGGCGCGGACTTTCTGAATGCCGTCAACGACATTCGCGAGAAGCTCGGCGGCAATGCCCATCCCCTTTACCTGCCCATCGGCGCGGAGGAGAATCTGAAAGGCCTCATCGACCTAGTCGGTATGAAGGCTATGATTTATGACGCTGATGACGCCACCGGCTCGACCTTTACTGTTTCCGAAGTTCCCGCGGAGTTCGCGGAGCAAGCGAAGGAATTTCGCGAGAAGCTAATTGAGGAAGTCTCGGCCCACGACGATGTCCTCATGGAAAAGTACCTTGAGGGCGGGGAAATCACTGAGGACGAGCTTCGCACCGGCATCCGTAAGGCAACGCTCTCTCTTGACTTCGTTGGCGTGATCCCAGGGTCCGCTTTTAAGAACAAGGGTATCCAGCGTGTGCTCAACGCCGTTGTCGACTACCTGCCGAGCCCGCTCGACATTCCGCCGCAGAAGGGCCACTCCATCGAAGACGAAGAGAAGGTTGTGCAAGTCTCGCCGGACGACAGCAAGAAAGTCGCCGGGCTCGTCTTCAAGCTCTGGTCGGACCCTTATGTCGGTAAGCTCGTCTTCTTCCGTATTTATCAAGGCACTCTTGCAAAGGGGTCGTCGCTTATCAATCCCCGCACGGGCAAGACCGAGCGGGTGAGCCGCCTTATGCTCATGCATGCCGACAGCCGCGAGGACATCGACCGCGCGTTCTCCGGCGACATCGTGGCCCTCATCGGCGCGAAGGACGTGCGCACGGGCGACACGCTCGCGGACAAGGGCGAGGACATTATTCTGGAGCCCCCGACGTTTCCCGAGCCAGTCATCAGCATGTCCGTCGAGCCCAACTCCAAAGGCGACCAGGAAAAGCTTTCCCTCGGTCTTCAGCGCCTCGCCGAAGAGGACCCGACCTTCGTTGTTTCGACGGACGAAGAGACCGGGCAGACGATTATCGCGGGAATGGGCGAGCTGCACCTCGAGATTATCCGTGACCGTCTTTTCCGCGAGTTCAAGGTTGAGGCTACGGCTGGTAAGCCCCAGATCGCCTACCGTGAGACCGTCACAAACGCGGCGGACGGGGTGGGCAAGTTCGTCCGCCAGTCCGGCGGCCGCGGCCAGTACGGCCATGCCGAAATCAAGCTGGAGCCCCTCGAGGCGGGCAAGGGCTACGAATTTGAGAACGAGATCGTCGGCGGTGTCATCCCCAAGGAGTACATTAAGCCGACGGAGGAGGGGATCAAGGAAGCCGCGCGCAACGGCACCGTCGCCGGCTATCCTGTGGTCGATTTCAAGGTTCGCCTCGTCTTCGGTTCCTTCCACGAAGTGGACTCTTCTGAAATGGCTTTCAAAATGGCCGGCATCTTCGCTTTCCGCGACGCCATGGCCAAGGCGAAGCCCCAGCTCCTCGAGCCGGTGATGAAGGTCGAGGTCGAAACGCCCGACGAATACCAGGGCGATATCGTGGGCGACATCAACCGTCGCCGCGGTGTCATCCAGGGCATCAATACCCGTGGCAACCTCGTGCGCATCCATGCCAATGTGCCGCTGGAACAGATGTTCGGCTACTCCACGGATGTGCGTTCGCTTTCCAAGGGCCGCGCCTCCTACAGCATGGAGCCGTCGCACTTTGATCCGGTCCCGCCGAATCTCGTCGAGGGCATCGTCAAAACCCAATCCCGCGCCCCGGCCCGGACCTGAGGTCCGCGCGCCGAGGCATAATCCCGCACGCACCGCACCAACCCACCATTCAATCCAGACCATGAGCGGACCACGCATTCGCATCAAACTCCAAGGTTACGACTACCGTATCATCGACCAGAGCGCGACGGAGATCGTCGACACGGCCAAGCGCTCCGGCGCCCGCGTCGCCGGCCCGGTGCCTCTGCCCACACGCATTGAGAAGGTGTCGGTCAACCGCTCGCCGCACGTCGACAAAAAGTCGATGGACCAGTTCGAACAGCGCACGCACAAGCGTCTCATCGACATCGTCGAGCCGACGGCGCAGACGGTGGACGAACTGAAAAAGCTCAACCTTCCCGCCGGCGTCGACATTACGATCAACGTCTGACGTCCGGTTCGTTTTCCGCAGGCGGTGGAAATGTTTCCGCCGTCCCTGTTTTTTTCTTTGGAATGGCTTGACAGGGGTGGGGCGCAGGCCTTGCCTCTATCGCTTTGATTCGAAACCCGTCGGGGGTTTTGTCCGGAAAGCCGCCAGCACCGCTGCGGACCTCCGCTCTCAAAACTCCCTCCATTCGGTTTTTCCGCAAAAACCCTTTTTTTCTCACCCTAATGCAGGGCTCGCAGGCGCATGCGCCCGTTTTCTCTGCCGCTTAGCATCATGAAACAACTCATTGGAAAGAAGATCGGCATGACGCAGGTCTACGGAGAGGACAACACCCTCATACCCGTGACTGTGATCGAGGCCGGACCGTGCCCGGTCGCGCAGGTGAAGACTGCCGAGTCCGACGGCTACAACGCCGCGCAGATCGGTTTTCAGCCGGTCAAGGACAAGCACCTTTCCCGCTCGATGAAGGGACATTTCGCGAAGTACGGCGCCAAGGCGTCTCGTACCGTGCGGGAAGTCCGCCTCGCCGACGCTCCAGGTGTGGAGCCGGGCCAAGAACTGACCGTCGCCATGTTCAAGGACGAGCCCAAGGTCGATGTCATCGGCACAACAAAGGGCCGCGGATTCCAAGGGGTCATGAAGCGATACGACTTCGGCGGCGGACCCGCCTCGCACGGTCACATGACGCACCGCCGCGGCGGTTCCTACGGTATGTGCCAGTTCCCCGGCCACGTTATCAAGGGCAAGAAGATGCCCGGCCATATGGGCGATGTGCGGCGCACGCAACAGGCCCTCAAGGTCGTGCGCGTGATCGAAGAGAAAAACCTTATTCTCGTGAAGGGCAGCGTGCCCGGCGCGAACGGGACCACGGTCATCGTGCGCGGGTCCGTCAAAAAGCGCAAATCTGCCTGAACCCGAAGCAAGCGCAGGACATGAAACTCAAATTCCACACCGCCGACGGAGCTTCCGCCTCCGAAAAGGATTTTCCCATTCCGGAACTGGAAGGGGACAAGGGCGTGCAGGCCCTCAAGCAGGTTGTTCTCGCCTACATGGCGAACAAACGGCGCGGCACGCACAGCGTGAAGACCCGCTCCACTGTGCATGGCACAGGGAAGAAGCCTTTCCGCCAAAAGGGCACGGGTATCGCCCGGCAGGGCACGCGTGTTGCTCCGCAGCATCGCCACGGTTCCGTCGCCCACGGTCCGCAGCCCCGCGACTACTCGCAGCACATCAATAAGAAGATGCGCCGCCTTGCCCTCAAGCGCGCCCTTTTCGACCGCGCCAAGGACGGCGAGATCGAAGTCATTGAGCGTTGGGAGTCCAACGGCAAAACGAAGGAGTTCAACGGCACGCTCGGCCGTGTCGCTCCAGAGGGCAAACTGCTCATCGTCGACGACGCATGGTCGGACCAGACGATCCTCGCGGCACGTAACATCGCCCGCCTCGACCTGCGCGAAGCCGACGGGGTCAACGCTCACGATCTCTGCCACTTCGACCGCATCATTTTCAGCGAAGGCGCCATCGGCAAACTCCTCGGCCGCCTCGACGGAGGATCCCAGTCATGATCGAACCGGAACGCATCATCATCCGCCAGTTGGTCACGGAAAAGGCCACCGCCGCCACTTCCGAGGCCAACCAGTACTATTTCCGCGTCGCCCCCGGTGCCAACCGCATCGCCGTCAAGCAGGCGATCGAGAAGCAGTTCGGGGTCAACGTCCGCTCCGTGAACATCGCCAACGTCAAGCCCAAGGCCAAGAGCAACCGCATGCGCGGCGGCAATCCCGGGCGCAAGCCGGGATACAAGAAGGCGATCATCACCGTCGCCGCGGGCGAATCCATCGACCTCGTCTGAACCGCGTAAAGGAAACACGCCATGCCCATCGTTCCGAAGAAACCCGTCACGCCTTCCCAGCGCTTCCAAGTGCAGAACAGCCAGCCGCAGCTCAGCAAGGAGCGGCCGGTCAAGAAGCTTACCAAGATCAAAAAGCGCTCCGGCGGCCGCAACGTCTACGGCCGGATCACCAGTCGGCGCCGCGGCGGAGGTCACAAGCGCCTCCTGCGTCTCGTCGACTTCCGGCGTGACCGCCTCGACGCGCCCGCCGAAGTCGTGCGTTTTGAATACGACCCCAACCGCTCGGCCAATCTCGCGCTCCTGCGCTACGAGGACGGCGAACTTCGCTACATCCTCGCCCCGCAGAAGCTCGAAGTCGGTGCCAAGGTCGTCAATGCCTCCGAAGTCGCGGAGTTCGCGGCCGGCAACAGCATGCCGCTGAAGAACATTCCGCCCTCCACTTCGATCCACGCCATCGAGATGCGGCCCAACACCAAGGGCGCGCTTGTGCGCACGGCGGGCAACTCCGCCACGCTTGTCGCCGTCGAGAAGGGCCTCGCCTCCGTGCGCATGCCCTCCGGTGAAATCCGCCAGTTCAACGAGAATTGCCGCGCCACCGTCGGGGTCGTCGCCAATTCCACGCACAGCAACCGCTCACTCGGCAAGGCCGGGCGCAAGCGCTGGCTAGGCAAGCGCCCGCGCGTCCGCGGCGTGGCTATGAATCCGGTCGACCACCCCATGGGCGGGGGCGAAGGCCGTTCCTCCGGCGGCGGCCACCCGGTCAGCCCGTGGGGGCAACTCGCCAAAGGCTTCCCCACCCGCCGCAAGGGCAAGCATTCCGAGAAATACATCCTCGTGCGCCGCAACGGCCGTCGCGTGAAGTAATCCAATTTCGACAAACGACAACATGGCACGTTCACTGAAAAAAGGCTTCTTTGTGGATCCAGGGCTCTGGAAGCGGATTGAAACCGCCCAAGCCAAGGATGACCGCAAACCCATCCGCACATGGTCGCGTCGCTCCCAGATCACGCCCGAATTCGTCGGCCTCAATATCGAGGTCCACAACGGCAAGGGCTTTGTTCCCGTCCATGTGACGGAAAACATGGTGGGGCACCGGCTCGGCGAGTTCTCGCCCACGCGCCAGTTCAGGGGCCACCAGCCGCATACCAAGAAGTAAGCCGACGCGCTTCCGCACTGACATGTTCCGTATCTTCCAGATCGTTCTCCTCTGCGCCTTCGCGACGGCCATTGCCTTCGCGGAGTCGCCGGGCTTTGCCAAGGCCCCGCTGCATGCAGCGGGTGAAGGCGAGGTTCTGGAAGTGGCGGAGACCGAAGCCGCGGACCTCATCGTCCTTGCCGGGGGTATCGACGCCGGTTTCCGCGAAGGAATGCTCGCGCAGGTCGTCCGCGGCGACACCTACGTCGCCACCGTCCTGCTTGCCGCCGTCGCGGGGCAGCGCGCCGTCGCCCTCATCACCGACCTTGTACCCGGGCAAGTCATCGCGCCGGGCGACCGCGTGCGTATCCAAACTTTCCAACTCAATTCCTGATTTTCATCCCATGGAAGTGACATCCCTTTCCCGTTTCACCCGTATCTCGCCGATGAAGGCGCGCGAGGTCGCCCGCTCCATCCAGGGGCGTCCGGCCAACGAAGCGCTTGAGCTTCTTGCCTTCATCCCGCGCAAATCGGCGCGCCTGCTGCGCAAGACGCTGCAGAGCGCCATTGCGAACGCGGAAAACAACCACGAACTCTCCTCCGACGACCTCGTCATCAAGAGTGCCGTCGTCGAGCAGGGTCCGGCCTTCCGCCGTTTCAAACCCGTCGCGCGCGGCTCCGCGCACCCCTACCGCAAGCGTACAAGCCACCTGCGTATTGTCCTCGCCAAGGCCGAGGATTCCCAAACCGCCAACACCTGAGTTTCCCATGGGTCAGAAAGTCAATCCGATCGGTTTCCGTCTCGCCGTCCGCCGCGACTGGCAATCCCGCTGGTTCGCCCGCAAGAAGGACTTCGGCGCCCTTGTCGCCGAAGACCAGCGCATCCGCGAGTTCCTCGGGGAGAAGTTCCGCTTCGCCGCCGTTCCGCGCATTTTCATCGAGCGCGCCGGCAACCGCGTGCGCGTCAAGGTCTTCACCGCCCGCCCCGGCATTGTCATTGGTCGCAAGGGTCAGGAGTTGGAAAAGATCAAGGCCGACTTATCCAAAATGGTGGGCCGCGACATTCTCCTCGATATCCAAGAGGTAAAGAAGCCTGATCTTGTCGCGCAGCTTGTCGCCGAGAGTGTCGCCCTCCAACTGGAGCGCCGTATCTCCTTCCGCCGCGCCATGAAGAAGACGGTACAGAGCACGATGAGCATGGGCGCCCTCGGCATCCGGCTCCAAGTGTCCGGCCGCCTCGGCGGTGCCGACATCGCCCGCACGGAGACGACCCGGGCCGGCTCGGTGCCCCTGCACACGCTCCGCGCCAACGTCGACTACGGCTTCTCCGAAGCGCGCACCCTCTACGGCCTCATCGGCGTCAAGTGCTGGATCTGCGTGGCCGACGAAGAATCTTCGCTCGGCTGAGTTCATACGCCACCGCCTCAATCATTTAATCATCATCCCATCGCACAGCCATGCCTTTAATGCCATCAAGGACTAAGTACCGCAAGCAGCAGCGGGGCCGCAACCGCGGCAACGCCAAGGGGGGCGACTCCCTCGCTTTCGGTGATTACGGAATCCAGTGCCTTGGCCGGGGAATGATTTCGGCACAGCAGATCGAAGCCGCCCGTGTCGCCATT
Organism: Opitutales bacterium; assembly: GCA_007123395.1. Classification (GTDB taxonomy): domain Bacteria; phylum Verrucomicrobiota; class Verrucomicrobiia; order Opitutales; family Oceanipulchritudinaceae; genus SLLG01. The sequence continues at coordinate 23,323 of SKLD01000510.1, read as the reverse complement.
AACCGCTACCTCGCCCGCCGCGGCAAGGTGTGGATCCGCGTCTTCCCCCACAAGCCTATCACGAAGAAGCCCGCCGAAACCCGGCAGGGCAAGGGCAAGGGCGGCGTTGAGTTCTGGGCCGCCGTGGTCAAGCCCGGCACCGTCCTCTTCGAATTGTCCGGTGTCAGCGTGACGGCCGCGCGCGAAGCCATGCGCCTCGCCGACGGCAAGCTGCCCCTGCGCTGCCGCTTCATCACCCGCGACAGCCTTTGATCCGCCCCCGCCAACCCGGAAGAACAGGACCCGCATACCATGGCCGAAAAGACCAAAGATCTCCGTGAGCTTTCGCTCAACGAACTCGACAAGAAACTGCGCGATCTCCGCCAGGAACTGCTCCAGAGCCGCCTCAACAAGCGTACCGGCCAGCTCGAGCGCACGCACCTGCTGAGGGAACTCCGGCACGACGTCGCCCGTGTGCGCACCGTGCTCAACGAAAAGAAGAAGGCCGCCCCGGCCGCCTGAGGCCCGCGCCACAACATTCCACACCATTCGCACCATGTCCGACCGCAACCAACGCAAGACCATCACCGGCGTCGTCACCAGCCGCTCCGGTGACAAGTCCGTCAAGGTCACTTACGACTACAAGATCCGCCACCCGCTCTACCTCAAAGAGGTGAAGCGCAAGACCGTCGTCCACGCCCACGACGGTTCCAACGAGTGCGGCGTCGGCGACCGTGTGATCATCATGGAAACCCGCCCCATCAGCAAGTTGAAGCGCTTCCGCATTGTAGAGGTCGTCGAGAAGGCGCCGCTCATCGGGTGACCGCCGGACCTCTGCCCGAACCTTTTTCATTTAGAGGACACGCTATGATCCAGATGCTTTCCATGGTCGATGTCGCCGACAACACCGGCGCCAAGAAGGCCAAAATGATCCGCCGCCTCGGCCAGTTGAAGCGCACCGCTTCCGTCGGCGATGAGATCGTCGTCAACGTGCGCGATTCTTCGCCGGACGCCACCGTCAAGAAGGGCACCGTGTGCCGCGCCATCGTCGTGCGCACCCGCGCCCCCATTCGCCGCGCCGACGGCAGCTACCTGCGTTTCGATTCGAACGCCGTCGTGCTCATCAATCCCGACGGACAGCCCCGCGGCAACCGTGTCTACGGACCCATCGCCCGCGAGCTGCGCCAGCGCAAATACATGAAAATCGTCAGCCTCGCCCCGGAGGTGCTCTAATCATGAAGCAAAAGATCAAAGCAGGAGACGAAGTCGTTGTCATCGCCGGTAACCACCGCGGCGACCGTGGCAAGGTCATGCAGGTGTTCCCGGCCCGCCAGCGTATCATCGTCGAGGGCGTCAATCGCCGCAAGCACCACGAGAAGGCGCGCTCCGAGAGCGATCCCGGCGGGATCACCGAGCGCGAGAACCCCGTCCACATCTCCAACGTCATGCTGGCCTCCCGCTACGACGAAAAGGTCGGCGCAAAGTCCGCTTCCTGAGCGCCGCCAGCCAATAATTTACAGCCATGCGGGCCGGCCGGAAATCGGCCCGCGAAATGCAGGAAACTGAAATGCCCACACCGTATCTAAAGAATTACTATCAGGAGCAGGTTGTTCCGCAGCTCACGAAGAGCCGCGGGTACGGCAACGTGCATCAAGTCCCGCGTGTCACCAAGGTCGTCCTCAACACCGGCTTTGTCAGCACGCTCGAGAAGAAGGAGATCGAGGACGTCGCCAAGCAGCTCAGCACCATTGCGGGGCAGAAGGCGGTTATCACCAAGGCGAAGAAGAGTGTTTCCAATTTCAAGCTGCGTGCGGGCATGCCCATAGGGTCCAAAGTCACGCTCCGCGGCGCGAGCATGTATGAGTTTCTCTACCGACTCATCGGTGTGGCCCTGCCGGGCATCCGCGACTTCCGCGGGGTGAGCGAGCGCTTTGACGGCAAGGGCAATTACACCGTCGGCATCGCCGACCACACTATCTTCCCCGAGACCCACGGCGACGGCTCCAAGTCCGGCTTCGGGCTCGACATTACGATCGTTACCACGGCGGAGAGCGATGACGAAGGGCGCGAACTTCTCCGCCTTCTCGGCATGCCCTTCCGTAAACGGCAGACTGCCGCCGGCACGCCCGCAACCGCAACCGCCTAAACCCTTTCGGAGACTTTTGACCAATGGCTAAAAAAGCAATGATCGAACGCCAGAAGAAGCGTGAAAAACTCGCCGCGCGTTTCCGCGCCAAGCGGGATGAACTCAAACGCGTCATGGCCGACCCCTCCACGGGCGATGAGGAGTTCTACGCCGCCCAGCGCAAGCTCACCAAACTGCCCCGCAATTCCAGTGCGGTCCGTCTGCGCAACCGCTGTTCCATCACGGGCCGTCCCCGTGCCTACATCCGCAAATACGGTGTCAGCCGTATCACCTTCCGCGAACTCGCCTCCCAAGGGAAGATCCCCGGAGTGACGAAGTCCTCCTGGTAACACCGCCAAGGCAAAAGGAGAAACCGTCCCATGTCTGATTCCATCAGTAATTTCCTGACCATCGTCCGCAACGCCTACTCGGCCCGCAAGGACACCTGCACCGCCCGCTACTCCAAGATGCACTTAAGCATCGCCGAGATCCTGCGTGACGAAGGTTACCTCCGCGCCGTCGAGGTGATCGAGGACGAGCGCAAGCGCAAGTCCCTTAATCTAACCCTAAAATACGTTGACGACACGCCCGCTATCACCGGTATCCGCCGCGTGAGCACGCCCGGTCGCCGCCTCTACTTTCAGGCCACTGACATCCCGCGCACCCTCGGCGGCATGGGTGTGGGCATCCTCACCACCTCCAAGGGTATCCTCAAGGACCGCGACGCGCGGCGGCAAAACATCGGCGGAGAACTCATCTGCTCCGTTTGGTAATCAGGAAAGCATCAATACCATGAGCCGTATCGGAAAACTTCCCGTAGCCATTCCCGACAAGGTAAAGGTCGCCATCGACGGCGGCACGATTCGTGTCGAGGGACCGGTTGGAAAACTCGAAAAGACATTCGACCCCAAGGTGGTCACCCTTGCGGAGGAGAATGGCAGCGTCACGGTCAAGCCCGTCGACGACAGTCGCCATGCCCGTGCCATGTACGGCACCGCCCGTAGCATTATCGCAGGCATGGTCGAGGGCGCGAGCAAAGGCTTCGAGAAAAACCTCACTATCTCCGGCGTCGGTTTCCGCGCCATCCTCAAGGGGCAGGTCCTCGAATTGAACGTGGGCTATTCCCACATTATCGAACACACAATTCCGCAAGGTGTCACCGTTACTCTTGCCGATCCGACAAAAGTCAAGGTGCAGGGAGCCGACAAGCAAGCCGTGGGGCACTTTGCCGCGCTGGTGAAATCGGCCAAGCCGATGGAGCCCTACAAAGGCAAGGGCATAACGATCACCGGCGAATACGTCCGCCGCAAGGAAGGCAAAAAGGCGGGTTGATCTTGAACCATGCGAGGGAGCCCTTCCTCTCCCGCAAGTAAGAAACAAGAGTTATCATGCATTTGGAAAAGAAACAAACCCTGCGGCAGCGCCGGATCTGGCGTATCCGCAAAAAGGTCAAGGGCACGGCGGAACGTCCGCGCCTCTGCGTCACGTTCACCAACCTCCACATCCACGCGCAGGCCATCGACGACGAGTCCGGGCGTACCCTTGTGGCGGCTTCCTCCGTGTCAAAGGACCAGCGCGACGCAAAGCTCCGGGCGAATATCGCCGGTGCCTCTGCTCTCGGCAAAGCCATCGGCGAGAAGGCCAAGGCCGCCGGTATCGGCAGCGTCGTGTTCGACCGTCACGGTCGCCGCTACCACGGTCGCGTGAAGGCCTTTGCCGACGCCGCCCGCGAGACCGGCCTCAACTTCTAAGGAAAGCGATCATGTCCGACGAACCGAAGAAACAGGATTTGCCCGAAAGCGAAGCGGCTTCCGCGCCGGAAAAGCCGCAGACGCCGGAGCCCGCGCCGGAGAAGCCGGCGACCCCTGAGCCCGCCGCCGAGAAGCAGGCCCCCGCGCCTCCGCCCGTGCCGGAGACACCCGCTGAACCCGCCGAACCCGCCGCCACCGCCGGTGATGACAATGGCGGCGACGGCAGCGAAGATTTCGACGCCGATATCATTGCCTCTCCCGAGAAGAAGGGCCGCGTGAGCGCGGTCGTTGGTCGTGTCGACCGCCCCCTTGTCGATCCGCAGCAGCAGCGCCGTGGCCGTGGCGGCCGCGGTCCGGGCGGCCCGGGCGGTCGTGGACGCGGCCGAGGTCCAGGCGGTCGCGGTCGCGGGCAACAGCAGGAGGAAGAGGACAGCGGCCTCATCGAAAAGGTCGTTCACATCAACCGTTGCGCCAAGGTTGTGGCGGGCGGACGCCGCTTCTCCTTTGCCGCCCTTGTCGTTGTCGGCGACGGCGACGGCCAGGTGGGCGTGGGCTACGGTAAGGCCAAGGAAGTGCCCGAGTGCATCCGCAAGGGTACCGAACAGGCGCGTAAGAACATGGCCCCTGTAAAACGTAAGAACAATACCATCCCCCACGAAGCCGTGGGCGAGCACGACGGCGGGAAGGTGCTCCTGCGCCCCGCTACGCCCGGCACTGGTGTCATCGCCGGCGGCGGCGTGCGCGCCGTTCTCGAAGCCGCGGGCGTCAAGGATGTGCTGACGAAGAGCCTCCGCTCGAACAATCCGGGCGCAATGGTCTTCGCCACCCTCGACGCCCTGCGCCAGATGCGTTCCATGGAGGATATCCGTACCCTCCGCGCCGCCGAATAGCGCGCGGCCAACCTACCAACCGGTCAATCCAAGAAAGAGAAGATTTGTCATGAGACTGCACAACCTCGTCAAAAGCGGCGGCTTCAAAAAGCGCAAGCGCGTGGGGCGCGGTGAAGGCGGCGGCCTCGGGAAGACCGCCGGTCGCGGCCACAAAGGCCAGCGCGCGCGCGCGGGGCACAGCCTGCGCCCCGGCTTCGAGTCGGGCCACGTTCCCCTCTACCGCAAGCTGCCCAAGCGCGGCTTCAGCAACTTCCGTTTCCGCAAGGAGTACGCCATCGTCAACGTCGGCGACCTTGAACGTGTCGAGGGCGAGACGGTCGACAAGGACTCCCTCGTCGCCGCCGGCCTCATCCGCCGCAGTTCCGGCCTCGTCAAGATCCTCGGTGTCGGCGAAGTGTCGCGTGCCCTCACCGTCACCGCCGACAAGCTTTCTGCCACGGCCAAGGAAAAGATTGAAAAGGCAGGGGGCAAAGTCATTGTTCCGGAAGCGTCGGTCGAAGAAACCCCCGCCGCTGACGTCGAGTAGCCCTCCCGCCGCCCGGCGGACCGCCGCCGGGGACCGCTCCGGCACCCGTCCTCGAAACCGCCCAGCCCACGATGTTTTCCGCCTTTATCAATGTCTTCAAAATCCCCGAACTGAGGGATAAGATTTTTCTCACCCTCTTCCTGCTCTTCATTGCGCGGGTCGGTGCGAATATCCCTCTTCCGGGGCTCGATCCCACGCCCCTGCGCGACTTCTTCGAAGCGCAGGCGCGGGAAACCGGCGGGAGTCTCATCGGGCTCTACAATATGTTCACCGGCGGGGCGCTCCTCAATGGCGCGCTTTTTGCCTTGGGCATCATGCCCTACATCAGCGCGGCGATTGTCTTCCAGTTGCTCACCGCCGCCGTGCCGACGCTCTCGCGCCTCCAGCAGGAGGGCGAGGTCGGGCGCCAGAAGATCTCGCAATACACGCGCTACGCCACGCTCGGGATCTGTTTCGTGCAGTCGATCCTCCTCGTCATCACCCTGCAGAATCCGCAGCGGCTTTTCCCCGACTACGATCTTGCGAGGTTCGGCAACATCATCTTGATCGATCCCACGTGGTTCATGATCACGGGGGTGATCTTCCTCACCAGCGGCACCATGCTCCTCATGTGGCTGGGCGAGCAGATCACCCAGCGAGGGATCGGCAACGGTATTTCGCTCCTCATCACGATCGGTATTCTCGCCGATCTGCCGGCCGCCATCACGCTCACCGCCTCCCTCTTCACCGCGCCTGTCGGGGCGGGCGGCCCGCAGCTCAACTTCGGGCAGGGCATCGTGATGTTCATCTTCCTCTTCCTTGTCATCGCCGGGGTCGTCCTCGTTACCCAAGGCACGCGCAAGATCCCCGTGCAGTATGCCAAGCGCGTCGTCGGGCGCAAAGTCTTCGGCGGGCAGAGCAGCTTCCTGCCGCTCAAGGTCAATTACTCCGGGGTCATGCCGATCATCTTCGCGTCGGCCATCCTCATGTTCTTCACCACCATCTTCTCGCAAGTGGGCGGCGCCCTCAACGCGCGGTGGCTGACGAACTTCGGGCTCCTCTTCCAGCATGGCACCTTCACCTACTACCTGATTTTCGGCGGCCTCATCGCGGCCTTCGCCTTCTTCTGGGTGTCGGTCATGTTCAAGCCCGTGCAGATTTCCGACGACCTCAAGAAATACGGCGGCTACGTGCCCGGTGTGCGGCCAGGGCAGCCCACCGCGCGCTACCTCGACTTCCTCATGACGCGCCTCACCATCTTCGGGGCCGCCTTCCTTGTCGTCATCGCCATCATTCCCGACAGCGTCAACATGGCCACGGGCGTGCCCTTCCAGGCCGCGCAGTTCTTCGGCGGCACCGGTCTCCTCATCATGGTGGGCGTGCTCCTCGACTTCCTCCGGCAGGTGGAGACCTACCTCCTCCAGCGGCACTACGACGGCTTCCTCAAGAAGGGCCGCATCAAGGGCCGCAGCCAAGGGCGCGTGCGCCAGCTCGTCGACACCGTCGGCATCGCCCAGGGCAAGAAGCTCTGGCGTTGGCTTATCATCATGTTCGTTTCGGGCGCCGTCGCATGGAGCCTGAACGCTTACTTCTTCGGGTAACCGCCCCGCGCGGCCGCAGCGGCCGCGTGAGATTCATCGATCCCGGACGAACAGCGGCATGATCCCGGTAAAAAGCGCCCGCGAACTCGCCGTCATGCGCGATGCCTGCCGCATCGCCGCCAACGTCCTCGAACGGCTCTGCCGCGCCGTCGCGCACGGCGTCAACACCTACGACCTCGACCAGGAGGGACGCCGCCTCATCGAGGGCTACGGCGGCCACAGCGCCTGCTACGACTACCGCTCCGGCAACAAACGCTTTCCCGCCTTCACCTGCCTCTCCGTCAACGAGGAGATCGTCCACGGCATCGGCGACCTGCGCCGCATCCTCCGCGAGGGCGACATCATCACCGTCGACGTCTGCGTCCTCTACGAAGGCTACATCGGCGACAACGCCCGCACCATCGCCGTGGGCGCCGTCGACGAGCCCGTGCAGCGCCTCCTCGACGCCACCCGCGATGCCCTCCATACGGCCATCGACCAAGCCCGCGCGGGCAACCGCGTCGGTTTCATCTCCAACGCCGTCGAGAAATCCGTTACGCCCCACGGCTTCGGCATCGTGCGGGACTTCGTCGGCCACGGGGTGGGGCGCACCATGCATGAGGAACCCCAGATCCCCAACTTCGGCCCGCGCAAGCGGGGCGACCGCCTCCGCCCCAACATGACCCTCGCCATCGAGCCCATGATCACCCTCGGCAGCCCCCGTGTCGAAATGGCCGCCGACGGCTGGACCGCCCTCACCCGCGACCGCTCCCCCAGCGCCCACTTCGAGCACACCGTCCTTGTCACCCCCGGCGACCCCGAAATCCTCACCGTCCACGACTTGGATTGAGACAAAGCACGGTTCGCCCGGCGCCGTAGGCTGAAGCTTCAGCGAGGCACGGATGCGGTTGGCGAGGAGCGGACGCCCCCGGCGCGGCGCTCGCTGAAGCTTCACGCTACCTTCTTCTCGACCTGCGCGGAGTCTCCGCAATCTCGACGGCATAGCGCCAAAGCCTGACGGCTTCGGCTACCGAGTGCCGCGAAGTAGCCGGACCGGCTTGCCGTCCGGCCTGTCTCTGTGGGAAGGGAAGTGTTGCCCTTTGAAGCGCATGGAGGGCGCACTCCGTTTGCGCGGTTGCGGTGGGAGAGGTCGTAGGCTGAAGCTTTAGCGAGGCACCGGAGGAAGAGGAATTCCACCAGCGGGACTCTGCTGCGCTGTGAGAGGGAGAGGGGGTGGGAGAGAGGGACGCGGTGGTCGTTTCTCGCGTGGCATGGATGATCGGCGGTCCGCAATGTGCGCAACACCTTCGGTGTAGAAACGGGGAATGTGCGGGAATCCAGGGTAGGCCTCATGCCTCGGCCAACCCTTCGCTGAGTTGCCCAGCCCCGTTGGGGCAAGTCGCCTCGGGCGTTGGGGCCGCTGACTTCGTCGGCGTGCCGCCCCCTTCCCCTGCCGACATGGGCGGGCGATCCCGGTGAGCGGTGGCGCATGTGCTGCGACTGCGATTCCGGCAAGTTCCGGTCGGACGGCAAGCCATCCGACTACGCTGGCGGTGGCGGCGCGGTTGGCGGGGATATGCGGTGGAAGCGTATGCGTGTTGTCTGGAATCCGGGGTGAATTTTGGGCCGGAGTCTTATCGGGCCAAGGGCCGAAGGAGCCGAACGCGTCAGCGTTTGGACGGGATCGGCAGAGCCGGCGAACTCTTCCAAATCCCGGACCAAAGCCTGCCGGCGTCGGCTGCGGAAACTACCGAAACGCCGGTCCAAAGCCTGACGGCTTCGGCTACCGAATGCCGCAAAGAAGCCGGACCGGCTTGCTGTCCGGCCTGTTCCTGCGGGGCGTGTCGCCCTTTGAAGCGCATGGAGGGCGCGCCACCGTTTGGGCGGTTGCGGCGGGAGAGGTCGTAGGCTGAAGCTTTAGCGAGGCACCGGCGGGAGAGGAAGAGGAAGAGGAAGAGGAAGAGAGGAAGAGGGAGAGGAAGCGGGAGAGGGAGAATGTCCGCTTGAATCGAGGGACGAAGAGTTTGATTCTTTGGAGATGCGTTGGTTCGGCGGAGGTTTGGAATTGGAGGCGGGGGTGGGGCGGGTCCTGCGTCTGCCGGCGGTGTCGGAGGCGGAGACGGTGTTTGCCGAGATCGAACGCAGCCGGGCGCACCTGCGCGCGTGGATGCCGTGGTTGGATGGGACGCGAGCGGCGCGGGACACGCGGCGGTTTCTGGAGGCGAACGCGGCGGCCTTCCGCAAGGGCGGGGGATTCAGCCTCGCCGTGCTGGAGGACGGGCACTTCGCCGGGATGGCAGGCTTCCATGGGTTCGATACGGTGAACCGGGTGACGAGCCTTGGCTACTGGCTGGGAAGATCGTTCTGCGGGCGTGGGCTGATGACGGCGGCAGTAGATGCAGCCGTGCGCTATGCTTTTGAGCAGCGGGGCATCAACCGTGTGGTGATCCGGTGCGCGACGGGTAACGGGCCGAGCCGGCGGGTGCCGGAGCGGTTGGGGTTCAAGCACGAGGGCACGCACCGCGAGGCGGAGTGGCTTTACGATCACTTTGTGGATTTGGAGGTCTACGGCCTTCTGCGGCGGGAATGGGCGGGCCGCCGCGCCCGGCGTTGACGGCTGCGCATAGGGTGTGCAGGCTGCCTTTATAATGATGGACGGCGGCGAAACGGTGCGCACGGTGGATGGCAGGCGGGTGGTTCCGATGCCGGGGAGCATCACGCGTCCCCTCGATTTCCGTGCGCTCACCCGCGAGAGACCGCGCGCGGGATTCGACGCCGTGCCCCTGTTGGATGTGATTCTGGTGTTCGTGCTCCTCGCCTTGGGTAGTTCGCGGTTTCTCTTTTCGCCTGGCATGGATGTCGACCTTGCGCAAGTTCCTGTGGGCGCGGGTGGCGGCACCGCGCCGCCCGTCGTTCTCACGGTGATGCCGAACGAACAGTTTTTCCTCGAGGGGCTGAAGATTCCGCGCGCCGCGCTGGGCGAGACGCTGGCGGCCCACGCGGAGAGGCTGCCGGAGGCGGAGCGCAGCCTCTTGTTGAAGATCGACCAACGGACGGCGTTGGAGGAGACGTTTTCGATTCTCGCGGAGGCGCGCATGGCGGGGTTTCAGAGTGTGCGAATTGCGGGGGAAGAGCGACGCGGCGAATTGGAGTCGCTCCGGGAGGGTGCGCCGTGACGGGCGCGGCGGGCCTTTTGCGGCGTCTGCGCCCGACGCCGCTCGCGCTCGCGGCTATTCTCGGCGGGACAGCGGTACACGTGCTAGCCATTGTGCTGGTGCGCTTGCCCGAAGCGGCGATACCCTCACCCGCCGGGGCCGCACCTTTTGTTCGCTGGGCAGAGGATGCCGATGAAGACACCCGTATCCGCGAGCAGGCGCTGCTCTTTGATTCCGCGCCGCTATTTGTGCCGACGGTATGGAACTCGGCGAGCGCGGTTGACGGCGTCGCAAGCCTCGAGGAGCAGGCGGAGCTTTACGGGCCCTTTCGCCCGCGCCTGCGCATCGACGCGGTGGATGCGCCCATCGGCGAATTCGCCGCGCGGTTCCGCCCTCAAGCCCTCGATCCGTTGCGCGACGTGCGCATGCTGCGCGGCACGGAAGGCTTCGGAAAAGACAGTGCCGCGGTCGGATCGGCGCCCGCACCGCGGCCCGTGCGTATCCTCGCCGAGCCCCTGGCACCCGACGGGGCGGCCAGCGAACAGCGGCTGGAGTTGCCGGAGAGTGTCGCCGAAGCGGTACCCGGAGGTCTTTGGGAGACACCTGTGTTTTTCCTCCATATCGGGCTATCCGGAATGGTGGGAGCGCCGGTTTTGTCGCGCTCTTCAGGGGTTGAGGATCTGGACACTGCGCTGCGGCACCACCTCGCGGGAGCGGATTTTGCGCGGCGGCTCGAGCCCGGATATTTCCGTGTGACGCTTGTCCCGTGAAGCTGATTCCATGGTCTTTCCGGGGATGTGTGAGGTTCCGGCAAAAGGGCGGTTTTTCGTGGCAAAAGTGCTTGACCCCAAAATTCCAGACCCTCAATGTTCGCCGCTTTGCTTCAAAACCAATCCCCTGGATCTATGATTCGGAAGGCCCTTGTAGCTCAGTCGGTAGAGCGCGTCCTTGGTAAGGACGAGGTCGGCGGTTCAAATCCGCTCGAGGGCTCCAGTTCGTAGTTTCGGGTTTCTTTCAACCGCGTACACCAAAAATACTAAACAACTCATGTCTAAAAAGCAGTTCGAGCGTACCAAGCCGCACGTCAACGTCGGCACCATCGGCCACATCGACCATGGCAAGACAACCTTGACGACGGCGATCTTGAAGGTCCAGTCCGACAAGGGGCTGGCCCAGTTCAAGTCCTATGCGGATATCGCGAAGGGCGGTACGGTTCGCGACGAGACCAAGACGGTCACGATCGCGGTCGCGCACGTCGAATATGAATCCGAGAAGCGTCACTATGCCCACGTGGATTGCCCGGGCCACGCGGACTTCGTGAAAAACATGATCACGGGTGCTGCCCAGATGGACGGCGCCATTCTCGTGGTGAGCGCGGCCGACGGTCCCATGCCGCAGACGCGTGAGCACATCCTTCTCGCCCGCCAAGTCGGGGTGCCCAAGATTGTCGTTTTCCTCAACAAGGTCGATCTCCTCGACGACGAAGAGCTTCTCGAACTCGTCGAAATCGAAGTCCGCGACCTCCTCTCCAAGTACCAGTACGACGGCGACAACGCCCGCGTTGTCCGTGGCGCGTCCCTCGGTGCGCTCAACGGCGAGCAGAAGTGGGTTGACTCCATTGGTGAGCTCATGGACGCCATCGACGAGGAGATCCCCGAGCCCCTGCGCGAGACCGACAAGCCTTTCCTCATGTCCGTGGAAGACGTCTTTTCCATCACCGGCCGCGGCACGGTGGCAACGGGCCGGATCGAGCGCGGTGTCGTCAAAGTCGGCGAAGAAATCGAGATCGTCGGCCTCACCGACACACGCAAGAGTGTCGTCACCGGTGTCGAGATGTTCCGCAAGCTTCTCGACCAAGGTCAGGCCGGCGACAACGTCGGTGTGCTCCTGCGCGGTGTCGCCAAGGATGAAGTGGAGCGCGGCCACGTCCTCGCCAAGCCCGGCAGCATCACCCCGCACACCAAGGGTAAGGCCGAGATCTACGTCCTTACGAAGGAAGAGGGTGGCCGTCACACGCCGTTCTTCTCCGGCTACCGCCCGCAGTTTTACTTCCGCACGACGGACGTCACCGGGATCATGACCCTGCCGGAAGGCGTGGAGATGGTCATGCCGGGCGACAATCTCGCCGTGGACATCGCTCTCCAGAAGCCGATCGCCATGGAAGCCGGTCAGCGCTTCGCCATCCGCGAAGGCGGCCGCACCATCGGCGCCGGCCGGATAACCGAAGTCACGGAGTAAGCTTGACATTCTTTCACCGGTTGCCGGAGGCTCGTTTTCGGGTCTCCGGCAACCCTGTTTCATTTTTTTTCACACAGGGCAGTAGCTCAATTGGTAGAGTAGTGGTCTCCAAAACCATTGGCTGGGGGTTCGAGTCCCTCCTGCCCTGCCATCCACCGCCCTCCGTCCCGGCGACCCAACTTCCCATACCGCCAGAAATCATGGCCAATCCCTTCCGCAGCATCCGCATCTTCCTCGGGGAAACTTCCCAGGAGTTGAAAAAGACAGTATGGCCGACCAAGACCGAACTGCGTGACAGCACGATCGTCGTCTTCGTCGCCTCGCTGCTGCTGGGCGCGTACGTCGCCTTGGCCGATTTCAGCGTCTACAACTGGATCCAGTTGCTCACCAACTGGGTGCGTTCGTAATCGCGTCGTCGTCGCTTCCGCCTCCGACTCTGACTCATGGAAACGCCCGAAGACTCTTCCGGACAATCATCCGCTCCCCAGACTCCTGCTGACAATCCGTTGCGGCAGGGCGAGTGGTATGTTGTCCAAACGCTTTCCAACAAAGAACCGGGGGCAAAGCGTTACATTGACCGCTACATCGCTGAAAACGAACTCGACGACTATATCTTCGAAGTCCTCGTGCCGATGGAGACCGTCTCCGAGGTCAAACAGGGCAAAAAGTCCCAGCGTCAGCGCAAACTATACCCCGGCTACATTTTCATTCACTGCCGTCTTTACGACGACGACGGGCAGATCATCCAGAAGGTTTGGTATTACATCAACGGGGCCGACGGGGTCATCGGATTCGCCGGCGGCAAAAAGCCCGCCGCTTTGAAAAAAGCCGAAATCGACCGTATCCTCACCCAAGTGGCCGAGGCCGAGGGCAAGGAAGTGCCCAAGGTCCAATACGAAGTGGGCGAGGAGGTGAAGATCACAGACGGTCCCTTCCTCAACCTCACGGGCCGGATCGACGAGATCGATCCCGAACGCGGAAAACTCAAGGTTTCGGTGTCCATTTTCGGACGGTTTACCCCCGTGGAACTCGAATACTGGCAGGTAGAGCGCATTTCAGAGGACCAATAAGCCGGGTTCCGCGAACACTGCTCGCTCCGGTTTCCGCAAACTCAATTTTCGATTCAAGTAAGGACAGACAACAATGGCTAAGAAAGTCACAGGCACGATCAAACTCCAGCTTCCGGCTGGAGCAGCGAATCCCGCTCCTCCCGTCGGACCCGCGCTGGGCGCCGCCGGGGTCAACATCATGGCCTTCTGCAAGGATTTCAACGCGCGCACGAAGGACCAGGCGGGTATGATCCTGCCGGTGGTTATTTCGGTCTACCAGGACCGTTCGTTCTCCTTCATCCTCAAGTCGCCGCCTGCCGCCGTTCTTCTGCGCAAGGCAGCGGGCGTGGCGAAAGGCTCCGGCGTGCCGAACAAAGAGAAGGTCGGCAAAGTGACCCGCAAGCAGATTGCCGAGATCGTCGAGATCAAAAAGAAGGACCTCAACGCGCGCCACCCGGAGGCCGCTTCCCGCGTGATCGAAGGCACAGCCCGATCCATGGGGCTGGATGTCATCGACTGATCGCATTTTCACCCACCGTATCGCACAACGTTAACACCTCCACGGAGGGAGTAGGGCGAACCATGAGCAAAACAAGCAAAAAGCAAACCCAGGCACGCGGTCTCGTCGACCGCCTCAAAACCTATCCGCTCGACGAGGCGGTCGAGATCCTCGGCAAGATGCCGAAGGCGAAGTTCGATGAATCCGTCGAGCTGTCTCTGCATCTCGGCGTCGATCCGCGCCAGTCCACCCAGATGGTCCGCGGCGTCGTGGAGCTCCCCAATGGCAGCGGCAAGAAGGTGCGCGCCATCGTCTTCACGGAAAATCCGGAAGAGGCGAAAGCCGCCGGCGCCGATGAGGCTGGCCTCGCTGACCTCATCGCGAAGATCCAGGACGGCTGGCTCGATTTCGAAGTAGCCGTGGCGACGCCCGCCGCCATGCGCGAGGTGCGCCAAGTCGCGCGCGTCCTCGGTCCCCGCGGCCTTATGCCCAACCCGAAATCGGGCACGGTGACGGACGATGTCCCCGGTGCGCTCAAGGCCATCAAGAGCGGCGGCCGCGTAGAGTTCAAAATGGATAAGACGGCCAACGTCGGCCTCATTGTCGGCAAGCGTTCCTTCAACAAAGAGCAGCTCGTCGAAAACATCCGCGTCGCCATTGATGCGGTGGGCAAGCTCCGTCCAGACGGTCTCAAGGGCCACCGTTACATCAAGTCGGCGGCGATTTCGGGCACGATGACGCCCGGGCTGCGCCTCGAATCTTCCCTCTACAACCACTTCTAAAGGAGAGCCCCCATGCGAGCCGAAAAACAATTTCTCATCGACGAGGTCGGGGCCCACCTCGATAAGTCGAGCTACGTCTACTTCGCGGACTTCAAGGGCATCACTGTCGCCGAAACGGAAGAACTGCGTGGCATTCTCGCCGAGCAGGGCGCGGAGTTTCATGTCGTCAAAAACAGCGTTCTCCAGCGGGCCGGCCAAGACCGTGGTCTCCCCGGAATGGAGGAGCGCATCATCGGTCCCACCGCCATTATCATCGGCGGCGACAACGCCCCCGGCGTGGCCAAGGTGCTCGAAAAGTTCCTCAAGGACAAAAAGAAGATGGAGATCAAGGGCGGCTTCCTCGAAAAGGGCCGCCTCTCCGCCGAGGATGTCGTGCAGTTGGCCAAGCTGCCGACCGCCGATGTTCTGCGCGCGCAACTTCTGGCCCTCCTCAACACCCCGGCCACGCAGCTGGCGCGGGTCCTCATCGCCGGTCCGCAGGGTTTCTTGAACGTCCTGCAGGCCAAGGTGGACAAGGAAAAAGAAGGCTGAGGTCCGGGTCGAACCGGACACACCAATTTCACCTGAACGAAGCCGCTAGGGGGAAAGGCCCCTTAAACGACCAAAGCGCATTCCCGCGCAAGTAGCGCTAGCGACATCGAAAGGAAAGACAAGACAATGGCAGATATCACTAAAGAAGACGTCATCGAGTGGCTCAGTGGACAATCCGTCCTTGAAATCGCCGCGCTCGTTAAGGACCTCGAGGAGAAGTGGGGCGTCAGCGCCGCCGCTCCCGTGGCCGTTGCCGCCGGTGCCCCGGCAGGCGGTGAAGCCGCCCCTGAAGAGGAGAAAACGGAGTTCGACGTTGTCCTCAAGTCATTCGGGTCCAACAAGATCGCCGTAATTAAGGAAGTGCGCGGTATCACCGGTCTCGGCCTCAAGGAAGCCAAGGACCTCGTGGAAAGCGCGCCCAAGGCGATCAAGGAAGCGACCAGCAAAGAGGACGCCGAAGACATCAAGAAGAAGCTCGAAGGCGCCGGCGCCGAAGTGGAGATCAAGTAACTCTGAGACTTCCCTTTTTCATCAAGCATTCTCCCAGGTTTCAGTGCAGGCCCGGCAACGGGCCTGCGCTGATGCCTGTTTTATCGTATCCAATCCAGTGCGAAGCGGCCGGAAGTCCGTGGTGACTTTCCGCCTCTTCGCATTTCCACGTTTTCAACACACGCATCCAACCCTCCGCGACCATGTCAGACCGCATCAACTTCGGAAAGCTTACGGAAGTCATCGCTCCGCCGAATCTCATCCAGATCCAGATCGACTCTTTCAAGGAGTTCCTGCAATCGGATCTTCCGCCAAGCCAGCGCAAGCACGTCGGCCTTGAAGCCGTCCTCAAGGAGGTTTTCCCCATCGAGAGCTACGACGGACGTTGCAGCCTCGACTACGTTTCCTACTCCCTCGCGGGGCCGAAGCTCTCCGAGATGGAGTGTATCAAAGAGGGCGTCACCTTTTCGATCTCGCTCTATGTCAAGCTGCGCCTCAAGGAAGAGGATTCAATCAAGGACGAAGAGATCTACATGGGCGAAATGCCCATGATCACCGAGCGAGGATCGTTCATCATCAACGGCGCCGAGCGTGTCGTCGTCAGCCAACTCCACCGTTCGCCCGGTATCGCCTTTGAGGAGACCACGCACACCAGCGGCAAAATCCTCCACAGCTTCCGCATCATTCCCGACCGCGGCACGTGGCTCGAGACCCAGTTCGACCAGAACGACCTCCTCTACGTCTACCTCGACCGCCGCCGCCGCCGCCGTAAGTTTCTCATCACCACGCTTTTGCGCGCGATGGGCTATGGCAGCGATTACGAGATTCTCAATTTCTTCTACAACATCGAGGACCTCAAGGTTGCTGACGCGCTCAAGTTGGAGTCGGTCAGTCGCCTCGTCCTTGTCGAGGACCTCGTCGACGCGGAAAAAGGAGCCGTCCTCGCGCGGTCCTTCGAACCGCTCACAAAGACGATTGTGCGGAGTATCGAGGCCGCCGGTATCGACACCGTGCGCGTCATTGACACGACCGTCGATGACGGTGCCACCATCCGCTGTCTCAAAAAGGATCCCACCCGCAACGAGGAAGAGGCCCTCAAGGACATTTACAAGCGCCTTCGTCCGGGCGAACCGCCCACGGTGGCCAATGCCAAGGCCCTCCTCAAGCGCCTCTTCATGGATCCCAAGCGCTACGATCTCGGGCGCGTCGGCCGCTACAAGATTAACCAAAAGCTTAATCTCGAGACCGATCTGGACAGCCGCGTGATCAACGTGGAGGACGTTGTCGAAGCCACGAAATACCTCGTGCGCCTCAAGAAAGGCGAGGGGATCAAGGACGACATCGACCACCTCGGCAGTCGCCGCGTGCGCACCGTGGGCGAGTTGCTCATGAACCAGTGCCGCATCGGCCTCGCCCGCACCGAGCGCCTCGTCAAGGAGCGCATGACGCTCTACGATCAAAGCGTTGATTCCATCACGCCGCAGAAGCTCATCAATCCCAAGGCGCTGAGCACGGTCATCCGCGACTTTTTCGCGCGCAGCCAGCTCAGCCAATTCATGGACCAAATCAATCCGCTTGCGGAGGTCACGCACAAGCGCCGCCTTTCCGCCCTCGGCCCGGGCGGTCTCAATCGCGAGCGTGCGGGCTTCGAGGTGCGCGACGTCCACCCGAGCCACTACGGGCGTATCTGTCCCATTGAGACGCCCGAAGGTCCGAACATCGGCCTCATCAACAGTCTTTCCACCTACTCGCGGGTGAATGAGTTCGGCTTCATCGAAACGCCCTACCGCACCGTCAAGGATGGCAAGGTGAGCGACGAAGTCGTTTACATGAACGCCGACCAGGAAGAGGGCAAGACCATCGCGCAAGCCAACTCCCGCATCGAAAACAACGCCCTCACCGGGCGCGTGACGGCGCGCCGCGGCGACGACTTCGTTGAAGTCGACCCCACCGAGGTCGACCTCATGGACGTTTCCCCGAAGCAGGTGGTGTCGGTCGCCGCCGGCCTCATTCCCTTTCTCGAGCACGACGACGCCAACCGCGCGCTCATGGGCTCGAACATGCAGCGCCAAGGCGTGCCGCTCCTCCAGACCGAGGCGCCTTTCGTCGGCACGGGCATCGAAGGGCGGGTCGCCCGCGACTCCAAGACCGTGTCCGTCGCCATAGCCGACGGCAAGGTGGTCTCGGTCGATGCGCGCCGCATCATTATCTCGCCGGATGGCACGGTCCCCCCCCGCATCCTCAAGAAGCCGAAGTCCGACCCGAAGAACGGCATCTACGTCTATGAGCTTCGCAAGTTTCTCCGCTCCAACGCCGGCACCTGCTTCAACCAGAAGCCGGTCGTTGAGCGTGGCCAGGAAGTGAAGGCGGGCGACATCATCGCAGACGGCGCCTCCACCGACAAGGGCGAGATCGCAATCGGTCGCAACGTCCTCGTCGCTTACATGCCATGGAACGGATACAACTTCGAAGACGCCGTCCTCATCAGTGAGCGCCTTCTGCGCGACGACGTCTACACCTCCATCCATATCGACGAGTTCGAGGTGACCGCCCGCGACACAAAGCTCGGTCCCGAGGAGATCACGCGTGATATTCCGAACGTCGGCGAAGAGGCCCTCAAAAACCTCAACCACGACGGCGTCATCCGCGTCGGCGCGGAGGTGAAACCCGGTGACATTCTCGTCGGCAAGATCACGCCCAAGTCCGAAACCGAACTCGCCCCCGAGGAAAAGCTCCTGCGCGCGATCTTCGGGGAGAAAGCCGCCGACGTGAAGGACACCTCCCTCCTCGTGCCCTCCGGCACCTATGGCATCATCATGGACGTCAAGGTCTCCAGCCGCCTCGAGGGCGAGCCGGAAAAGCTCTCGGCCTCCGATAAACGCCGCCAAATCAAGAAGATCAATGAGGAATATCGCAGCCAGGCGGATAAGCTGCGCGAGGCCCTCACGGAGAGCCTCTCCAACATTCTCCTCGGCGAAAAGATTCCGCTCGATGTGACGAATAGCGAGACCGGCGAGACCATCATCCCTGCCAACCGCAAGATAACGAAGACGCTCCTGCGCCGCCTCGCCGCCGTCTACAAGACGATCGAAATCGATCCTTCGCCCGTGCGTATTAAGATCATGGAGATCATTGAGAGCTACAAGACGAAGTTCGACGAGCTGGAGCAGGACCAGGAACGCAAAATCGAAGCGGTCGAATCCGGCGACGACGTCGAGCAGGGTACGATCAAAAACGTCAAGGTCTACATAGCCACGAAGCGCAAGATCCAGGTCGGCGACAAAATGGCCGGCCGCCACGGAAACAAGGGCGTCATCGCCAAGATCGTTCCCATCGAGGACATGCCCTACCTTGAGGACGGCACGCCCATCGACATCTGCCTCAATCCCCTCGGGGTTCCAAGCCGCATGAATGTCGGCCAGGTTCTGGAGTGCCACCTCGGTTTTGCCTGCAAGAAGCTTGGTATCAAAATCGCCACTCCGGTTTTTGATGGTATCGAAGAGGAGCAGATTAAAAAGTACCTCAAGGACGCCGATCTGCCGATAAGCGGCAAAAGCCCGCTCTACGACGGACGCACCGGGCGCAAGCTCGACCAAGACGTCGTCGTGGGATACACCTACATGCTCAAGCTCAACCACCTCGTCGCGGACAAGATCCACGCCCGCGCCGTCGGTCCCTACAGCCTCATTACCCAGCAGCCGCTCGGTGGTAAGGCGCAATACGGCGGCCAACGTTTCGGTGAGATGGAGGTCTGGGCGCTTGAGGCCTACGGTGCCGCCTACACCCTCCAGGAACTGCTCACCGTTAAGTCTGACGATGTGCAGGGCCGTACCCGTATCTACGAACAGCTCGTCAAGGGCGACAACAGCCTCCAGGCCGGCACCCCGCAGTCCTTCAATGTTCTCATGAAGGAGATGCAGAGCCTTTGCCTGGACATCCGTCTCGGCGACCAGGATCCCCTGGCTTCCGCCTTTGCCAACTAATCACCGTTTTCCCTCCCACACCAGCGCGCCATGAGTGAAGAAGTGCAGACACGCGAAATCCGCGACCTCCTTGGTTTTGAAAAAGACCAATCGTTCGATAGAGTCTCGATTACAGTCGCCTCGCCCGACACGATCCGTTCGTGGTCCCGGGGCGAAGTGAAGAATCCCGAGACGATCAACTACCGCACGTTCAAGCCCGAGCCCGGTGGCCTCTTCTGCCAACGGATTTTCGGTCCGGTGCGTGACTACGAATGCGCCTGCGGCAAATACAAGCGCATTAAATACAAGGGTGTCATCTGCGACCGTTGCGGTGTCGAGGTCACCGTCAGCCGCGTGCGCCGCGAGCGCATGGGGCACATCGAGCTGGCCGTGCCATGCACGCACATCTGGTTTCTCAAGAGTATGCCGAGCCGTCTCGGCCTGCTCCTCGACATGACCGCGCGCAACCTCGAGCGCGTCATCTATTACGAAAACTATATCGTTATCGACCCAGGCAAGACGCCGCTCGAAGAGAAAGCACTCCTCACCGAGCAGGATTACCAAGCGGCGATTGATGAATACGGCGATGATTCCTTCGAAGCCGGCATGGGCGCGGGTGCCGTGCGGCAGGTCCTCGAGCGCATGGATCTCCAGGCTGTCGTCGACGAACTGCACGAGCAGATGCACAACACCCGCTCGAAGCAAATTAAGAAGAAGCTTTCCAAGCGCCTCAAGGTCATCCAGGGCTTTATCCAGTCGGAGTCGCGCCCTGAGTGGATGGTCCTCGAAGTGCTTCCCGTCATCCCGCCGGATCTGCGTCCGCTCGTTCCCCTTGAGGGCGGGCGTTTTGCCACTTCCGACCTCAACGACCTCTACCGCCGCGTCATCAATCGCAACAACCGGTTGAAGAACCTCCTCATGCTCAAGACGCCGGACGTTATCATCCACAATGAGAAGCGGATGCTGCAGGAGGCCGTCGACGCGCTCTTCGACAACGGTCGCCATGGACGGGCTGTCACCGGCGCGGGTAACCGCCCCCTCAAGTCCCTCAGCGACATGCTCAAGGGCAAGCAGGGGCGCTTCCGCCAGAACCTTCTTGGTAAGCGCGTGGATTACTCGGGCCGGTCCGTCATCGTTATCGGTCCGGAGTTAAATCTCCACCAGTGCGGTCTTCCCAAGAAGATGGCGCTCGTGCTCTTCGAGCCGTTTATTATTCGGCGGCTCAAGGAGCTGGGCTTTGTTCACACCGTGCGCGGCGCGCGCAAGATGATTGAAAAGCGCTCGCCCGAAGTCTGGGACATCCTTGAAGAGGTGACAAAGGGCCACCCCGTGCTCCTCAACCGCGCGCCCACGTTGCACCGACTTTCCATTCAGGCGTTCGAGCCCACCCTCATCGAGGGTGACGCTATCCGCCTGCACCCGCTCGTCTGCGCGGCCTACAACGCCGACTTCGACGGCGACCAGATGGCCGTGCACGTGCCGCTTTCCCTCGAGTCTGTTCTTGAGGCCAAGCTGCTCATGATGAGCACGAACAACATCTTCTCGCCATCGAGCGGCGATCCCATCCTCACGCCTTCGCAGGACATCGTTCTCGGTGCTTACTACCTCACCATCGAGCCGCGTAACGATCCACCCGCCGACAAGCACCTCCCGCTCTTCAACTCTTTCGAGGAGGTGCTCCTTGCCGAGGCCGACGGCGTCGTGCGTCGCCACGATTGGATTCGTATTGCCAACCCCGACTTAGGGCGCGAGACAGTTTACGGTAAGGCGAAGGAAAAGGTTCTCGTCACCACGCCGGGTCGTGTCATCTTCAGCGGCATCTGGCCGGAAAGCCTCGGGTTCATCAATTTCCCGGTGGCGAAGAAGAAGCTCGGCGAGTTGATCAACAACACCTACCGCGTCGCCGGGCGCGAGGAGTCCATCCTCATGCTCGACCGCCTCAAGGAACTCGGCTTCACCATCGCGACTTCGGCGGGTATCTCCATCGGCATGGAGGATATGATCATCCCGCCGGAGAAGAAGGACATCGTCGCCCGCGCCCGCGAACGCATCGGTGAAGTCATGGGGCAATACCGAAAGGGTATTATCACTGGAGGCGAGCGTTACAACAAGATCATCGACATCTGGACGCAGGCCACGGACGAGATCGCCGGTGCCGTCTTCAGCCACCTCGACCATAACAACGGCAAAGAAGAAGTTAACCCGGTCTTCCTTATGATGGACTCCGGGGCGCGCGGAAACAAGCAGCAGGTCCGCCAGCTCTGCGGCACGCGCGGGCTCATGGCTAAGCCGTCCGGCGAGATCATCGAGCGGCCCATTCTTTCCTCCTTCCGCGAGGGGCTCTCCGTTCTCGAATACTTCATCTCCACGCATGGTGCCCGCAAGGGCCTCGCTGACACCGCGCTTAAGACAGCCGACGCCGGTTACCTCACGCGTAAGCTCTGTGATGTCGCCATGGACATCATCATAACTTGCGAGGACGACGGGAACCGCGACGGTGTGTGGAAGCACGCCATATATGAGGGCGACGACGAAATCGTCCCCCTGCGTGACCGTATCACCGGACGTTTTCCCGCCGAAGACGTGCGCAATCCGATCAATCCGGACGAGATTGTCCTTCACGCCAACAAGCTCGTCACCGCTGACGACGCCCGCCGTGTCGAGGAACTGGGTATTGAGCGGGTGAAGATCATGTCGCCGCTCACCCACGCCCGGAAGAACAGTCTCCCGGCCAACGCCTATGGCATCAACCCGGCGACGAATGCGCTCGTCGAGGTGGGCACCGCTGTGGGGATCATCGCCGCGCAGTCCATCGGTGAGCCCGGTACCCAACTGACGATGCGTACTTTCCACATCGGCGGTATTGCCTCGGCCCTCTCGCAGTCGGCTGACATCACTGTGCGCGCGGGCGGACGCCTCGCCTTCAGCGGTCTGCGCACCGTCGAAGTGGGCGGCGGTGCCGGACTCGTCGTTCTCAACAAGACTGGCAAGATCACCCTCTTCGACAAGAAGGACAAGGAAGTGGAGTCCTACAATATACCAGCGGGTGCTCTCCTGCGCCTCCGTGACGGCGATGAGATCGAGTCCGGCACCACGCTTGCGCAGTGGGACCCCTTCAACGTGCCTATTCTGTCGGAGAAATCGGGTACGGTCCGGTTCCGCGACATGATTCCAGGCGTTACGGTGAAGCGCGAGATGGACGCGACGAGCGGCAGTATTGCTACCATTGTCGTCGAGCATAAGGAGGACCTCAATCCGCAGATCGAAATCGTGGGCGACAATGGCAAGGTGCTCGCCACCTACGCCGTGCCCACGGGTGCGACACTCTCGGTGGTCGAGGGCGACGAAATTGACGCCGGCTCACTCCTCGCGAAGACGCCGCGCCAAGCCTCCAAGACGCAGGACATCACCGGGGGTCTGCCCCGCGTGGCCGAGCTTTTCGAAGCCCGCCGTCCCAAGGAAGCCGCCGAGATGGCCAAGATCGACGGGGTCGTCTCCATGCAGGGCACCGTCCGAAGCAAAAAGCGCCTTGTCGTCACCGACGAAGAGAGCGGGCAGGAAGAGGAACACCTCATTCCCCACGGCAAGCACATCATCGTGCAGCCGGGCGACATCGTGCGCAAGGGCCAGCACCTCACGGAAGGTGCCGCCGACCCGCATGAGATCCTCGAGATCCTCGGGCCCAACGCCGTGCAAGACTACATCCTCGGCGAGATCCAGAAGGTCTACCGTCTCCAGGGCGTCACCATCAACGACAAGCATATCGAGATTATCGTCTCGCAGATGCT
>SKLD01000457.1 GCA_007123395.1 Opitutales bacterium | reverse complement strand
GCAGCGCCGCCACCCACACCTCCCGCTGACCCTCCAACAGCAAGCGCCGCTTCTGAATCACCCGCGATGTCACATGATAAACCGCCGGTCCGTCCTCACGTTTTATTCTGATTTCTCCCATAATTGAAAAACCCTGGAGCCTCCGGAGACCGAACACAAGATATTTCTTCAAGAAATATTTGCTACACCACAGGCAAAGAGCTATTGAAGCGATTGTATCGCGCATTCCTAAGACACTTTGCAATATCAAATATCTTCGAGCAATAGTATTTATTCAAGCCGCCTCTTGCGCTTGGGTTGGGCAGGCTTACCACCACTTTCGCCCAAAATGGTCCAGGACGGCGGTCGGCTGAGGCGGCTGGAGATTTCGCGCATCGTATATACTTCCCCGCGCGGGCGGATTCTCGCTTTCTTATAGCGCGGGGCCCGTTGCGAAGCAGAGAGAGCCCTCCCCCAACGCCGCTTCAGCGGCAACCCAAACCCGGAGGCAGGTCCTTTTCTTCAACAATGTAGAAATACGCCAGCGCCGCCCCAATACCATACCCGTATCCCGCTTCGCATCCAGCCGGTGTCCCCTGCAACCCAGGCGGCCGCGAATATCCAAATCAGCGCCCAGCCCACTGCCGTTTTCATGACCCACACCTTTCTTCCGGAAGAAAAGCAGGCGAATCCTCATCGAGTTCCGCACTGCCGCGCGCGCCATGGCCGTTTACAGGCGACGGTGTTCGGGCCATGCGGAGACCGAGGAAGTTACCTTGGAAGCCCGGGGCGTCGCTGCCGGCGAAGGTGTAGCCCATGGTCTGGTTGCCGCCGCAGGCGGCGAACTCCCACTCCGCCTCCAAGGGCAGACGATAGCCGTTCGCCAAGAGGCAGGCAATAATAGGACCCCAGGGTCTTGTTACAATGAAATACTGATGTTCTATTACCTAATCCAGTTTACTTTGGTAAAGACCGCTACGTTGGGTTTAGGGTGTGAAACAAAGAACCGCGGGGGGGGTCCCTACAAAGGCGCAGCGAGAGGGCGAAGAAGGGTGCAAATCTGAGATCCCAGATCGTAAATCCCGCGCGGAGGGAGGTAGGGCTCTCGGAGCGGGGAGAATCGCGGGCATACTCTTCACCTATGCACCGCCAACTCCGCTTTGCAGCCTGCCTCCTACCCCACTGGACTTACTAATGTTTCCGTAATGAAAACAACAAAGACAAACGACCGAAATAATGTGGAAGCGGCGTCCAGCCACTTTGTCCGCACTAAAAAAGCGGCAGGACGCCGCTTTCACTTTTATTTGTGTCCCCATTATTCTGAGATTCTGGGTAGGTTCAAGAACCTACGGCGCCGAACTGCTGTGCGCCCCCGTCCATCGCCTTTACGGCGAGGGCGTGCGGGCGAGACGGAAGCCGATAAAGCTGAAATCCCCCACATCTGGAAAGTTACTATTCTGGTGAGAGACACCAATGACATTGGCGTTACTGTTCCAGCCTCCGCCGCGAACGCGCCTGAATTGACGATCGGGTGGAGGGTCGAAGCCGCCCCCGGGCGGCGGGGAAGCCTCAGAGATGTAGAGATCCCAGCACCACTCGGCGACGTTGCCGTTCATATCAAATAAACCTAGTTCGTTGGCCCCTTTTCCGCCGACCGGCCAGGTTCCGCGACTATCATCATCCCAAAGAGAATAGGAGCATGCCGCGCCATCGCTGTTTTCCGAATACCAAGCGACGGCATTCAAGTCATCACTCCCCGCATAGGCGTAACCGCCACTTTGATTGCCACCGCGCGCGGCGAACTCCCACTCTGCCTCCAAGGGCAACCGATAGCCGTTTGCGGAAAGATCCTGATTCACCGCTTGCGAACCGTCCGGACCATACTCACCAACGCGATAGATGATGCCTGCCACGGTATACACCGGCGTCAGTCCGTTCTTCTCGCTCTTCGCGTTGCACCACTTCAGCACGTCATACCAGCTCACGCGCTGCACAGGATGGTCCTCCGCGCAGCCGTCTCCGGCACTGCCGATGTCGTATCCATTTGCAGCCGCCCAAGTCCGTACTGTCTGCCACTCGCCCCACGTCACTTCATGGCGACCGATATAGAAAGTGTCGATCTCCGTGCCGTCGAGTTCGTTGGTTGTCGAAAGCGTCCCGCCTTCGACGAGGACCATTTCTTCAAGGTCTTCTTCCACGCTATCCGGATACGTGCGGGCAAGCCGCAATCCGCCGTTGAAGCCCCTGACTACGGGGTTGATGGAGTAGCGAAGCGATACAGTGCAGCCGTCTGCGAAGCTGCCCCACGAGCCGCCGCGAACGAGGCGGTCGAAGCTAGTATCACTCCACCGGTCCCAAACCAACTCCCACACATTGCCGCTCATGTCATACAGCCCGAGTTCATTCGCAGCCTTTTGGCCGACAGGCCAGATACCTCGGCCTAACGAGAGACCGCACGCCGCACCACCGCTGTTTTCGCGATACCACCCCACTGCGTCCAAGTCGTCGCTGCCGGCGTAGATGTAGCCACTGGTCTGATTTCCGCCGCGCGCCGCAAACTCCCACTCCGCTTCCAACGGGAGGCGGAAACCGTTGGCGGAGAGGTTTTGTGTGATCGTCGTATGGTCCGGCTCGCCGGTGCGGTAGACCGCTCCGCTCACCGTGTAGACCGGCGTCAAGCCCTTCATTTCGCTCTTCGCGTTACACCATTTGAGTGCGTCGAACCAATTGACGGTATGAACCGGATGATCGTCCGTGCAGCCAAGGCCCGCGGAGGAAGGCCACTCATACCCATTGGCTTCGCCCCAGTCCTGCACCTCCTGCCACTCGCCCCACGTCACTTCGTAGCGACCGATGTAGAAAGTGTCGACCTCCGTGCCGTCGAGTTCGTTGGTTGTCGAAAGCGTCCCGCCTTCAACGAGGACCATATCAACATCCGGTTCCGTATCTGTCACCGGCTCACCCACGCGAAGGCGCAAAAAGAGAATGTCGGCGGCAAAGACGGCTTCACGGCCCTCCACACCCTCCTCCTCCCAATAAACCACTTCCTCCACGGGTTCGGCGGGAAACCATTCCGCAAGATCGGTGGAGCCCTCGATGGACACAGAGACGCCTTCCGCCCGTGTGTTTACTCTGTAGCGAAACCGCAGCATGCCCGGATGCTCCGCCGCACGCTCCATGCACGGAAGGTCGGACGGGACCGCCTCGAAGGGCGGCAGCCCCATGGCGTAGGCTTCGAGGTTGGTGAGTTGGAGCGGGCCATGACGGTCGTTAGGACCGCGGCTGTCGGCAGGTACGCCCGCCGCGGCGAGCCACTCGTCGAGAGTGAACGCGTCGCGTAGGCTCAGTTGCGCACCGTCGCTGAACACCTCGCCTTCGCTGTTGGAAACGCGCGCGCGGAAAACCGCGCCGTCGAAAAATGCATCCACCGCGAGAATCGTGAGTTCCGGTGTTTGCGCGCCGGCAAACACACTGCCGCCAAAGGAACTGTCGGTGATGTTGCCGAAGCTCCCGCCCCCGTCGAAGGAGATCCGCCATTGGTAAGCGGGCACAGGATGGCCCTCCGCGGACACAGAAATGGCGGTCGTTTCCCCGGCGCGCGCGGAAACGTCCTCCGGCTGGGCGATGATCGCGGGCGGTGTGGGTAGCGGCGTGACCGTGAGTGTGGCCGCCGCGCTTTGCGCCGTGCCCACGCTGTTCTCCGCCACGGCGCGGAAGCGGTGGCCGTTCATCGCCAGTGCGGCCGGATCGACTGTCAACGTGCTCGTATCCACTCCAGAATACGGCATGCCCTCGGCGAGATCGGTAAACGTCGCGCCGCCGTCGGTCGACACCTGCCACCGCACGGAGGGTTCGGGGACGCCGTCCACGGAAACGGAAAACACCGCCGCGCTCTCTTCCTCGACGGTGCGCGACGCGGGTGACGCAAGGAAGACCGGAGGGCTGGGAGTCACGACACTCAAGGTCGCCAGATCGCTGAACTCGGTCGTTTCTCCCGCCGTCACACGCACACGGAAGACCATCCCGTCGAGCATGAGGGAGGCGGATCCAACGGTGAGTGTATCTGTCTGCGCCCCCGATACGGTGGCACCGAAAAACGCGCCGTCCGACACGTTTGCAAATGTCTCTCCGCCGTCAAAGGAGGCTTGCCAGTGGTAGTCCGTATCGTCCGGACTCGCTATACCTACCGAAAAAACCGCTTCGCCACCCTCAACGACGGTTGCATCCGCAGGATGAGTGAGAATGACGGGGCCTCCAACGGGACTGGTCAGGTTCATGCCCGTCGGG
>SKLD01000364.1 GCA_007123395.1 Opitutales bacterium | reverse complement strand
GAGGGGAATGACGGGTCCGTCGCGTTCGCCGGACCATTGGCCGACGCCCGCCCATGGATCTTCGGGAGGTATGTCGAAGAGGAGAATGGCGGCGTTTTTGTGCTGGCCGATTTGCATGAACGGCGAGGTGGGGCCGTTCCAGTTGTTCTCACCCCTTGAGACGCTGCGCCAGTAGGGATGGAAGGCCTCGATAAGGCGGTTGGGCCCGGTGCCCGCCCATGAAATGCCGAACATGCTGTCGTCGAGTTGGAAGGCGGCGGGAATGTGCCGGATGACCCCGCTGCTCATGGCGATGCCGTTGTTGTGGTGGGTGGTCCGGACGACGTAGCGGAAGGTGTTGGCGTTGGCCACGGGATCGCGGTAGCTCAGCGCATTGGCGAGGAAATGGGCTTGCTGCCAGCGGGCGGTGTAGTCGTTTGCGGCGGGGTTTTTGGCGAGCGTTTGGAGGACGGGATGGGGCCTCCAGTCCGAGACGGCGAACTGCGGCGTGGTCCATGAGCTGCCAAAAGGCAGGGAGGGGTTGCCGTGTCCCCAGTAGAGCCAGAGCAACGTTTGGATGCGGGCGTTGAAGGCGTTCGTTTGCCCGCCGGTGGAGGCACGGCTGTAGGGAGGGAGAATGTATTCACGCATCCCCGCCATGGCGAGATTGGTGAAGTGATAATGCAAGAATGCCTCCGCGATGGCCCGCACCTCGGGATCTTCCGCGTAATCGTAGAGATTGATCATGGGCGTGACATGATAAATCTCGTAAACGGGTGAGAGAAACTCGGAATAGCCGCTGAAAAAGCGGTTGCGTCCGGCGATGCGGATGACCTCCTTCGCGTTCTCCATCATCTGCTCGCTGCTGATGGACTGGCCGCCCCAATTCCACTGCCGTCCGGGAAAGGCTTGGGCATAGAGGTATGCGGAGGACCACGACATGAGCCGGTGGTTCTCCGTCCCGGTGTTGAACCAATTGGACTCCGCCGTGGCAATATTGGCGACGGCGTTTCGTTCCGCGCTGGTCATGTGGTCCCATGCCATGTAAAGGGCGCGGACGTTTGCGAGGGCGTTGAAAAACCAGTCGCCGCCGCCGAAGGCAGTGTTGGTGAAGTAATGGATGGCTTCCTCATCGGCCGGATCGAGGGCGAGGCGGGCGATGACTGTACCGTAGGGTTGGCGGCCGATGCCACCGGGCGTGGGCAGGCTGCCCGCGGAGGCTTCAAGGAGAGCCGTTCTGCGGTCTTCGAAGGTCTCGGCCGCGGCGGGTGCGGCGAACGCGCAAAGGATTGTTCCGGCGAGGATGGCGCAAGCGGCAACGGGAAGCCGTAGGCTTATCTTCAGGACGGGGTTCTGCTCTGCTTTCATAGGAATCGATTGCTGTTTCGGAGATGATGGATGGAGAGAAAACAGGTTGGACAGCCTTTCAATCTTCGGCGGGTTGGAGTGAGAGGAAAAGCCGGGCAAACAAAGCGCCGCCTTGACCGGAAGCGAAAATCACCTCGCGTTGTTCAACGCCGTCTTCCGCCCAAAGGGTGTTTTCCGCGATGATATTGGCTTCGCCCCATTGCGTGAGATCGGCTGCGGTCTCGATACTCAGGCTGACGTCAGGCATGTCCGAGCGGACGCGGTAGAGCAGGCGCGGCGGCGCGCCCGGGTCCGCGCCGTGTTCGAAGCGGGGAAGGTCCGAGGGCGCGGCGGATGCGGGATCCATGCCCATGGCATAGGCCTCGAGATTGGTGATCCGCAGGGGGCCGTGGCGGTCGGCGGGTCGGCGCTCCCCGCGGGGGATCGACCCGACAAAGCGCGTCCAGTCGTCGAAGCCGGGGGCGGCGGTGGAAAACGCGGGAATCTCTCCGCTCCAATCCGCGATCAGGACGTCGGTCGCACGCCTCAGTCGCAGGGTGTGGTTTTCGAGCGAAACAAAGGGGCTTTCCATGACCGGCCAATCCGCGAAGTCGATGGCCGTTCCATCGACAAAAACATCCGGTGCCGCGAGGTCGGGGGGCTCAAGGGACGTGTTGTAAACAACTTCGAGGGTATGGCCGCGCGTTCCGGTGTGGGCCACCGTCCATGCCTCCCAGTCGACTGCGGGCGTGCTCTGCAACACCTCTGCGCGGAAGGCGTCGAACGAATCGAACTCATCGTCGGTGGCGATTTCAAAGACAAAGCCCGTCTGCCAGCGTTCCCCGGTCGTGCCTTGGCTCGTGAGGGTGGCGTAGCCAATATCCATCATCTCGCGGCGATTGTAGCGCGCGCCGGGTTGCAGAGGATAAATGGCGACAAAGACGCCGCCGTCTTCGACAAACGACCATCCGTTCTCCGGCAGGTGGTAGGTCGCGGCCCATGGGAAGCGCACCTGCGCGAGGGGCAGGGGTGGATCCTGCCGCGCGCCCGACCACTGTTGGAGGTCGGGCCATGGATCTTCGCCCGGAATATCGAAAAGCACGATGGCGGTGTTTTCGTGCTGCCCCGTCTGCATGAAGGGCGAGCTGGCGTCGCCCCAGCCAATCCCCGAGGCGGAGCGCCAGTAAGGGTCTCCCGCCATGATCTGGCGGTGCGGCCGTGCGCTGTCCCAGACGATCATGAACTGGGCGTCGTCGATGAGTTGGCGCGCCCCCGGAAGATGCAGATCCTCCGGGTCAAAGCGGTAGACGCCCGAACTCACGGCGAAGCGCGGGTCGCGATGGGTGGTGCGGCGCATGTATCCGCGTTCTTGCGAGAAAAAGGCCGGTTGCTCGGCGAGGAAGGTGTAGGGCCGGTCTATCCCCCCGCGGGCGATAGCCTTGAGCGCGGGCTCGGGACGCCAGTCACTGAGGGTAAGAAAATAGTCAGGATCTTCGCGGCGTGCATCGGCGGACCGGTTGCCCGCTCCCCAGAGCATCCACATCGTCCACTGCGCCGCCGCGGAGATCGTGCGGTCGAGCGGTCTGCCGATGTTTCGGCTGTAGGGCGGCATGAGGATTTCGTCGAAGGAGGCGTGCGCGAGCAGGCTGGAGTGGTAGAGCAGGGCCGCCTCCGCCACCGCCCGCATTTCCTCGTCCGGCGCGAAATCAAGGAGGTTGAGCCACGCCGAGACCTTGAAGCCCTCGTAGTTGGGGGAGAGGTATTCGTTGTGCCCCATCGCAAAGAGGGAGCGTCCGTAGGCAAGGAGTTCCGCGCGCACCCGCTCATGGGCATCGGTGCTGTCGAGGGTGAGCGTCTCGCCGTCTTCCTCCCACTTCCATGTGGCGCTCGGAAACTCGTGCGCGAGGAGATAAAGGCTCGACCACAAGAGAATGCGGTGGTTCTCGGTGTAGTCCTCGTTCCAGTTGAACACGGCCGAGACCTCGGAGCGGATGGCGTTGCGCTGGGACGTCGAAAAATGATCGCGGAAATGCAGGTAAGCGTTCGCTAGCAAGGACATGTTGAAGGCGGGCTGTCCCGCGCTCCGCACCGAGGCAATGTAGGCGAGCGCCTCGGTGTCCTGTGGATCCGCGTGCAAGCGCGCGGCGGCCACCGCTACATCCGCCCGACCGGTGGGGGGATGCACACGCATTTCCTGCCCGCGCAGGTTTTCCAGCATCCATGCCGCGCGGTCGTCAAACGATGCGGGCTCCGTCGCGGCCACAAATACGCTCCAACACGATTGAAGGAAAAGAATCCACGCCAGCTTTGCCGGAAAGCGACTCCATTGCGTTAGCTTCGGTTGCTGTCGGGCGAACGGCATGGGTTTGGTTCAGAAAAATGGGCGGGTAACGGATGCTGAAAGGCGTGACGACCGCGTCGGGTCGACAACGCACTTAACAGGGATGAACGAAGTATAGTCGGGAAACCGGGGGAAAACTATACGTGAATGCGGAAAGTATACGAAATTTTGCGACAAACGGTTTGGATGGAGACTCAGAACTCTTGATTCGCCGGTCCCGGCGCGGCGGAGCCGGCCTTCTCAAGGCACCGCATACCGCGTCCGGCTCACTCGCTCTTTTCCAACGCTTGCCAAAAGACCGCCGATGAACCGCCTGAATCCGCCTCAATCGTGAATCTGTCCGCGGGGTCCTGCCCGGAAAGATCGAGGTTGATCCAGTTACCGGGGTTGTAGCGGTCCGACCGGCGGATGCGGTATTGCTTACCGGGCCATTTGGCGAGCTGTATCCGGATCTCATCGTCCACGGCAAACCGAAGCTCCGGTTCCCGCAGCATAGACAAATCCATGTCCACGGCGTAGTACGTGCCGGCTTGTTCGCCCCCTTCGAGTCCGAAGAAACCGGTGGCGAGGAAGCGGTCCGGCGGTTGGAACCGGCCGATGG
>SKLD01000471.1 GCA_007123395.1 Opitutales bacterium | reverse complement strand
TACGCTTTCCAACCGCATCCGTGCCTCGCTGAAGCTTCAGCCTACGCTTTCCAACCGCATCCGCGCCTCGCTGAAGCTTCAGCCTACGCTTTCCAACCGCATCCGTGCCTCGCTGAAGCTTCAGCCTACGACTGACCAACCGCATCCGTGCCTCGCTGAAGCTTCAGCCTACGCCTGATCACCTCTCCCTCTTCCTCTTCATCTCCCTCTACGAACACTTCCAAGCTCCACGACGACCAACTGCCAAGCAGGACTCTCCCCCACCGCGCTACGGGCCGCGAACCTTGTCCGGGCGGTCATGGTGGATACGAGATGAGCCGGCCTACGCTTTGCCGTCGAAAAAATTCCGTGGTTTGCTCCTCTACAGCCGGGCGGAGCCGTCGGCGAGGGATTTTTGGAAGTCCGCGTAGACGGCGGCGACACCGTCTTCGAGGGCGATGCGGGGGGACCACCCGGTGGCGCGGATGCGGGAGATGTCGAGGAGCTTGCGGGGTGTGCCGTCCGGCTTGGAGGTGTCGTGCGTGATGCGTCCGGCAAATCCGGTGACGCGGGCGACGAGGCGCGCGAGTTCGCTGATCTCAATGTCTTCGCCCGTGCCGATGTTCACCCAGTCGGGGGGATCGTCGAGGGCGAGGAGGTGGAGCAGTCCCTCGGCGAGGTCTTCGGTGTGGAGGAACTCGCGGCGCGGCTTGCCCGTGCCCCAGATCGTCACCTCGGCGTCGCCGCGTTCCTTCGCCTCGTGGAAGCGGCGGATGAGGGCTGGCAGAACGTGCGAATTCTCGGGGTGGTAGTTGTCGCCGGGGCCGTAGAGGTTGGTCGGCATGGCGGAGTGAAAAAGCACTCCATACTGGCTGCGGTAATACTGGCAGAGCTTGAGCCCGGCGATCTTGGCGAGGGCGTAGGCCTCGTTCGTTGTCTCCAGCGGGCTCGTGAGGAGGACGTCCTCCGTCATGGGCTGCGGGGCCTCCCGCGGGTAAATGCAGGAGCTGCCGAGAAAGAGCAGACGTCCCGCCCCGTGACGGCGCGCGCCGTCGATGAGATTCAACTCCATGGCGAGGTTCTCGCGCATGAAGTCGGCGGGATAAGTCGCGTTGGCGTGGATGCCCCCCACCTTGGCGGCGGCCACGATGACCACCTCCGGCCGCGCCTCCGCGTAGAAGGCGTCGACGGCCGCCGCGTCGGTTAAGTCGAGTTCCGCGCGCGTGCGCAGGACGAGGTTGGCGTAGCCGCGCTCGCGCAGCTTGGCGACGACCGCGCGGCCCACCATGCCTTGGTGTCCGGCGACGTAGATTTTCGTGGTTGGCGGGAGGCTCATGGCTGGGTGGAGGGCGGGTTTTTGGTGTGGCGGTGCAAAGCCTGACGGCTTCGGCTACGTGGCAAGGCGGTCCAAAGCCTGACGGCTTCGGCTACTTGGCAAAGCGGTCCAAAGCCTGACGGCTTCGGCTACTTCTCAAGGTCCAAAGCCTGACGACTTCGGCTACATGAAAGGTTTAGCGGATCATGCCGGCGGCGACGGTGTCGTGGGTGAAGGGATCGACGAGGATGAAGCTGCCGGTGACGCGGTTGCGCTGGTAGCTGTCGTGCAGGAGGGGGGCGCTCGTGCGGATGCGCACGCGGCCGATCTCGTTGAGCCCGATCTCGCGGTCGTCCTCGATTTTGTGGAGGGTGTTGACGTTCACCTTGTAGACGACCTCCTGCACGCGTGCTTTGACTTCGTTCGTCGTATGCTTGAGGAGGTATTGGCCGCGCGGGTCGAGCTTCTGCTTTTCGGAGAACCAGCAGATCATGGCTTCGACGTCCTGCGAGACCTTGGGCAGATTGTTCGGCTTGGCGAGCATGTCGCCGCGCGAAATATCGATCTCGTCTTCGAGAGTGACGGCGACGGAATGCGGGTGGAAGGCCTCGGTGAGTTCGCCGTCGGCCGTATGGATGGCCTTGATACGCGAGGAAAAGCCGCTCGGCATGACGGTGACCTCGTCGCCCGGCTTGAAGACACCGCCCGCGACACGCCCGGCGAAGCCGCGGAAGTCGTGCCACTGCGCGGAGTGCGGACGGATGACCCATTGCACGGGCAGGCGCGCGTCGACGTGGTTGGCGTCGGAACCGATATAGACGGTCTCGAGGTGGTAGAGCAGCGGCGGCCCTTGGTACCAGGGAGTCTTGTCGGACTTGTTGACAACGTTGTCGCCGTGCAGCGCGCTGATGGGGATGAACGTCATCTGCGGAATCTGCAGGCGCGAGGCGAACTCCTTGTATTCGCCGACAATCTCGTCGAAGCGGTCCTCGCTGTAGTCGACGAGGTCCATCTTGTTGACGCAGAGAACGACGTGCCGGATGTTCAGCAGGTTGGCGATGAAGCTGTGGCGGCAGGTCTGCTCGATGATGCCCTTGCGCGCGTCGACAAGGATAATGGCGAGGTTGGCGGTGGAGGCCCCCGTCACCATATTGCGCGTATACTGGATGTGCCCGGGTGTGTCCGCGATAATGAACTTGCGCTTCGGTGTGGCAAAGTAGCGGTAGGCGACATCGATCGTGATGCCCTGCTCGCGCTCGGCGCGCAACCCGTCGGTGAGGAGCGCGAGGTTCACGTTTTCGTCCCCGCGCTGGCGCGAGGAGCGGACGACGGCTTCGAGCTGGTCTTCGAAGATCGTCTTCGTGTCGTACATGAGTCGACCGATGAGCGTGCTCTTGCCGTCATCGACGCTGCCCGCCGTGGAGAAGCGGAGCAGTTCCATATCGAGGTAATCCGTGGTTTTTGCGGCTGTCATGATGGGAAATTGCGGGTACGGTTCGCGCGGGACCGGTTAGTAACCGCGCCGGGCGACCTTGTCGTAGTCGGCGCGGGCCATGATCTCGACGAGTTTGTCGAACTTCGTGGCGGGCTCCCAGCCGAGCTTTTCCTTGGCTTTGGTGTAGTCGCCGATGAGCAGGTCGACTTCGGCGGGACGGAAGTAGCCGGGATCGACGCGCACACGCGTCTTGCCCGTCTTCGTGCAGACACCGCGCTCCTCCACCCCTTCGCCCTCGAAGGCCAGATCGATGCCGAGGTGACGGAAGGCGAGCTGCACAAACTCGCGCACGGTGTGGGTCTCGTTGGTGGCGAGGACGTAGTCGTCCGGCTCCGGCTGCTGGAGGATGCGCCACATGCCGTCGGTGAACTCAGGTGCGTAGCCCCAGTCGCGCTTGGCGTCGAGATTGCCGAGGCGGAGATCCTCCTGCAGACCGTGGGCAATGCGCGCGGCGGCGCGGGTGATCTTGCGGGTGACGAAGGTCTCGCCGCGGCGGGGCGACTCGTGGTTGAAGAGAATACCGTTGCAGGCGTAGATACCGTAGGCCTCGCGGTAGTTGACGATGATCCAGTAGCCGTAGAGCTTGGCCACGCCGTAGGGCGAGCGCGGGTAGAAGGGCGTCGTCTCCGTCTGCGGGACGGCCTGCACCTTGCCGTAGAGTTCGGAGGTGGAGGCTTGGTAAAAGCGCGTCTTGTCTTTGAGGCCGACTTCCTTGATGGCATCAATGAAGCGGAGGGTCCCCACCCCGTCGACCTCCGCCGTGTATTCGGGCACCTCGAAGGACACCTTCACATGGCTCTGCGCGCCGAGGTTGTAGATCTCGTCAGGGGCGATCTTCTCGAGGAGACGGTTGAGGTTGGAGGAGTCGGTGAGGTCGCCGTGGTGGAGAAAGAGCGTCTTGTCGTGGATCTCCGGGTCGTTGAAAAGGTGGTCGATGCGACCGGTGTTGAAGCTGCTCGAGCGGCGGATCATCCCATGCACGGTGTAGCCTTTTGCGAGGAGCTGCTCGGCAAGGTAGGAGCCGTCTTGGCCGGTGATTCCGGTGATGAGTGCGGTCTTCATGGCAGTGGGCCGACAAATGGCGCGGGGACGTCGCGTCGGTGGTTTTCTATGGTGTGTTTGTGGATGGCGAGGGGGACAGAATGCAGGGCGCACCTCCGTGTGCGCCAATGGATAAAGCGGTTAGAAGTAACCTTGGCGTTTGCGGTCTTCCATGGCGGTCTCGGAGCGCTTGTCGTCGGCGCGCGTGCCGCGCTCGGTCTGCCGTGCGGCAGCCACTTCGGCGATGACCGCTTCGAGCGTGTCGGCCGTAGACTCGACGGCACCCGTGCAGGTCGCGTCGCCCACGGTGCGGAAGCGCACGACGCGCTTCTCCGGCGTTTCGCCTTCCTGCACGGTGATGAAATCGGTCACGGCAAGGAGCGTGCCGCCGCGTTCAACGATCTCGCGCTCGTGCGAGAAGTAGATCGTCGGGAGCGGGATGTTCTCTTTCTTAATGTATTGCCAAACGTCCATCTCCGTCCAGTTCGAGAGCGGGAAGACGCGGAAGTGCTCGCCGGGGTGCATGCGCCCGTTGAAGAGATTCCACAGCTCGGGCCGCTGGTTCTTCGGGTCCCATTGGCCGAAGTCGTCGCGGTGGCTGAAAAAACGCTCTTTCGCGCGCGCCTTTTCCTCGTCGCGGCGGGCACCCCCGATGGCGCAGTCGAAGCCGTGCTCGCTGATGGCATCGAGGAGCGTAACGGTTTGCAAAGCGTTGCGGCTCGCGTTGGGACCCTTCTCCTCGCGCACGCGGCCCTTGTCGATGGAGTCCTGCACGCTCGCCACGATGAGGTTGGCCCCGATGTCAGCGACGAACTTGTCGCGGTATTCGATGGTCTCGGGAAAGTTGTGTCCCGTGTCGACATGCACGAACGGGAAAGGCGGGCGGGCGGGCCAGAAAGCCTTCTTCGCAAGGTGCGCGACACAAATCGAATCCTTCCCGCCGCTGAAAAGCAGGGCCGGGTTCTGAAACTGCGCGGCCACCTCGCGCAGGACATAGATCGCCTCCGACTCAAGGTGTTCCAAGTGGCTTACGTTGTAACTCTGCGTCATGATGAAAATCGAAAAACCGCCGAGTGTGTACCCCCTCTTTCCCATGGCGAGTCCCGATTTTGGGGAAGTTTCCCCAGTAACCTCGCTTTTCATTGGAAATAATCCCCTGTTTCCCTCCGCCAAAGACAGCGAAAATTAAATGTCTCCCACAAATAACTAAAAATAAACGACTTACGAACCAATCGAGAAAGTTGGCACGGGGCCTGTGGCATATCTTCTGCGGGCACACGCCAGTGTCCGGTGTGACCATGGAGAATACAACCGAATGGAGACTGTCATGAAAAGAGCCCATCAACAAAAGATTCTTATCCTTGCCGCAATCACCCTCGCCTCCGGGGTTGCCCGTGCTGTCGCGTTTCCTGCGGGCGGAGAACCGAACCGCCCGGCACCGCCCGAAATCGAATACCCCGCTCCGGACCCTGACGTCACCGGTCTGCGTGAGCAACTGACGGCGCTTCAGTCAGCGCTGGCCGAGGCGCGCGAAGCACTCACAAAGTCGCTGACCGGGGTCGCTGAGGACGAACGCGCCGAGGCGATCACCGCCTTCCGCGAAGAGAACGCCGGAATCATCGCTCAAATCCAGGACCTCGCGGCGGAGCTGCGCGAGTCCTTCAGTGACTACCGGCCGGAGCGCCCGGAAGTTCCGGAAATTCCGGTTGAAGTACATGACGCCCGCGTGGGACTCTCGCTCTTGGAAGCGGAGTTGAGGGAATCCCGCGAAGCCGCCCTCGCCGAGCTTCCCGAAGACGCCTCGCCCGCAGATGTTGCCGCCGCCATCGGCACCTGGCGCGAAGCCAACGCCGGCAAAGTGGCCGACGCCGAAGCGCTCCGCGGCATCGTGGCCGACTGGTCCGGCGAAGTCCGCGCGGAACGGCGGGAGGCCCCGCCCGACGTCGACCCCGCGCTTGTCGAACGGCGTGAAGCCTTCCGCGCGAAGGCTCAGGAGATGCGGCAGGCAAGGGAAGTCCTGCGGGATGACCTGCGCCACGCTCCCGAAGAAGAACGCGACGCTTTGCTCGAAGCCTTCATGGAACAGCGCCGCGAAGCCATGCTGGAGCGCCGCGACCTCCGCCGCATGGAACGCACTACGGACGGCGACGGCGGCAACCGCAGGCCCGGACCCTGAGAACCGGTCCCGCCGCTGGCCTTTCGGTGCGCAGCATCGGGTTCACACGGGCATCGTCTTTCTATGAGACAGTGATCCGACAAATCCCGACGCCGTGCGACTCCACCGCCCGCGACCCGTGGAGGCCTCAAGCTTTACTCGTTCCGTCACCTACGCTCCCGCGGAGGAGGCGCATACTGTTGAGACACACGACAACGGTGGAGCCCTCATGGGCGAGAACGCCCAGCGTAATGGGTACGATGCCGAAGACGGCGGCAGAGACCATGATAACAATGGTTCCCAGCGAAATGACAATATTCTGCCGGATGACGCGGCGGGCGCGGCGGCTCAGACGAAAGGCTTCGAAAAAATTCTCAATGCGGTCGTTCATGAGGACGACATCGCTCTGCTCGAGGGCGGCGTCGCTGCCGCGTGCCCCCATCGCCACGGCTATGTCGGCGGCGGCGAGGCACGGGGCGTCGTTTACGCCGTCGCCCACCATGGCCACCCGCCTTTCACCAACGGTCAAGCCGCGCACGGCCTCCACCTTGCCTTCCGGGCTCAGCCCCGCGCGCACCTCGTCGAGTCCCAACCGCTCCGCCACGGTCTTTGCCGTTCCGGCGCGGTCGCCTGTGAGCATCACCGTGTGCAAACCCTCGGCGCGTAACCGTCGAAGGACGGCCGCGGATTCTTCGCGCACCATGTCTTCAAGAAGGATCCGGCCGACGAGCGCCCCGTGCAAAAACCAGACCTCGGAAAGCCCCGGCGGCGGGTCCGGCAGGTCGCGCGCCCAATCCGCCAGCGGCCCGCCTTCGAACAACTCGCGCCTTCCGAGCAGACAAGTGCTCTTGTCGACTTCCGCGCGCACCCCTTTGCCCGTGAGCGAGCGAAATCCCTCCAGATCGCGCGGATGCAGCCCTTCCGCCTCGCCATAGCGTTGGATGGCGCGGGCAATGGGATGGCTCGCCCGCCGCTCCAGCGTAAAGGCGATTTCCGCCACGTCGCGCTCGCGGCCGGGCGGGAAGCTCTCGACCGATACAACACGAAGGTCGCCCGTCGTCAGCGTGCCCGTCTTGTCGAGCGCCACAACCTCGACAGCGGCAAGTTGCTCGATCGCCGCGCCGCCACGGAAGAGGATCCCGTGCCGGGCACCCCACGCGATCGCTGCGAGAATCGCCGAGGGGATGGAGAGGACGAGGGCGCAAGGACTCGCCACAACGAGAAGTGTCATGGCACGGTAAAAGGCCGAGTAGGTCACCTGCCCCTCGACCGTCACGTTGAGAAAAGGCGACACGCCGAAACCCAGCCACCACACGAAGAACATGGCGGTCGTCACGGCGAGAACGCCGACAGTGTAGCGCGGACCGAATCTATCGGTAAAGCGCTGGCTGGGCGCGCGCATGTGGCGCGCCTCCTCGATCAAACGGATCACCTTCTGCAAGGCGCTTTCGCTCGCGGGGCGTTCGCACCTGGCCTCGACAGCGCCCCACAGGTTGGCCGTGCCACTGTAGACCTCGTCGCCCGGTCGTTTCGATACTGGATGCGCCTCACCCGTGAGGGAAGATTCATCCGCCGCGCTCTCGCCCGTGAGGACCACGCCGTCAACCGGGAAGGTGTCGCCCGGCCGCACGAGCACGCGGTCGCCCGGCGCGACCTCTTCCACAGGCACGACCCGTTCCGTGCGGTCCGCCGCATCCACAATAGTCGCCGTTTTCGGAGCGGCGCGGAAGAGCGCGTGTATCTCCCGTCGCGTACGGTAAAGCGCAAAGTGCTCCAGCGCTCCCGCGAAGGAAAAGAGAAACAGGAGCAACGCCCCTTCGCCGAAAGCCCCGATGAAACTCGCTCCGATGGCAACCGCGAGCATGAGGAAGTGGATGTCGAGTTTACCTTTCGGCAGATTGGGAATCGCGTCTTTCGCGGCGTCCCACCCGCCCGCCATCATCGCCGCGATATACAGTGCCGGCACGAGCCACGGCGGACCGGCGCCGGTGAGGTCCGCCGCGAATCCGGTCAGGCCGAGGACTCCGCAGATCCCCGCGAGCGCCGCGAGCACTTTCCACTCCTCTTCTTCTCCCGCGTCGATCTCCGCTACCTCGGCGGGCGTCGGCCACGGAATGCGGCGCCATGTCCATAGCGTGGCGACTTCATCGCAGCCGTGTTCCTTCTCGAGCGCCACCCGGTCCTCCGTCCGCCGCAGACGCAAGCCCGGACGCACCGGCGCGGCCACCCCGCCCTCCCCGGCCGGATCGTCCGCCGCCGCGAGGGTCTCCTCGAGGCAGCGCCGCAGCGCCGCCTCGTCCACCCGCCCCAGCGTCGCCACGGAGATTTCCGTGCGAGCGTCGTCCCATTCCACCGCCTGCGCGTGCGCCGTCCGCCGCAGAAACTCAGCCAGCGCCGGAATCCAACGGCCGTGCCCGTCCGCCGCGCCACTCTTCCCTGCTTTTTGATTCCGGTTCTCCGCTCTCATTTTCCGATCACGTTTCTAAAGTATTTCAGCACCATTCGCCGGGTTCATGCAATCCGCAAAAAACGCCCTTTGCCCTCGGTCACTCTCCAAACGTCGCTCCGTCGCTCACCTTTCGATGAAGGCAAACGATCCAGCGGAAAAGAGACAAACACGATGGACGACGAGCGCTGACCTTTTGAGGCACGAAACACGGGGGGTCGCCCCGCATCAGGGGTCCGCCCCGCCTCCTGACGCGTTCAGCCGGGCGCGGAGGCGCAGGGCGGGCTCGAGACCGGGTGCCAGATCAAGGGCACGCTCCAAGCTCTGCAAGGCGTCCTCCGTCTTGCCGGCGGCGAGATAACCGCGCGCGAGGTGTAAATGGGCGTATTCGCTCTTCGGATACAGTTTCGCGTTCTCGCGGAAGGCAAGGAGCGCGTCGTCGAAGCGTTCGTTGAAGAGCATCCGGTTTGCCCAATTGTGCAGATCCTCCGGTGACACCGCCGCCGGTCGGCGGCGCCGCTGCTCAATATAATCCTCCAACGCCTTCTCCGCGCCATGCACGGCATCGACAAGCTGCAGCCGCGTTCCCGGCGCGAGCGGCCGCGGCGGACGCGCGGGCCAGCGGAAGGCCTCCGCTACCGCTGCGATAATTGGTATGAGTAGTTTGCCACCGGAGTCGGCATTCGTCATAACGGCGAGCCCTTGGCCGGTATCAGCGTGCATGAGGAGGTAGGCCCGGTAGCCGTTGTTGGCACCACTGTGAACGAAAAGGCCGCCGGGCGCCGCCATCGGCCGCATCCAGCCGAGCGCCACGTGGCCGCGGTGAGGTGTCAACATCCACTCCGCGACGGTTCGCGATACCAGTTTCGTCGGTCGGCCGTGCCGTGCCTTAGCCGTCTCAATCGCGATCACGGCGGCATCGGTGGGCGTGGTCCAGAGCCCCGCCGCCGCCTGCCCCGGCTGCACACGCCAGCGCCGCGGGAGAACTTGGCCGACGGAATTGTGCCCGCTCGCGGCCGCCTCGGCGCGCGCGGGCGGCAGCGGTTGCGCAAAGGTGCTGTTGCGCATGCCGAGCGGGCGGAAAATCCGCTCCTCCGTTAGTTCAGCGAAATCCTTGCCGGTGTGTTCCGTCAAAACCTGCTGCACCACCATGTAACCCATCCCGCCGTATACGAACGCCTCACCCGGAGGCCGGACGATGCGGGCGGCCGGATTTGTCGCCGGAGGCACGGCATCGAGCATCTGCCGCAAATCCGGGATGTCCGCGCCGGGATCGTAGCCCGCGAAGCCGCCCCGCGGCAGTCCTCCCGTATGGCTCAGCAGCTCCCGCAGCGTCGGGGCCCGGTCGATCTCCGGATCGTCCGCAGGCAGCGTCCACTCCGTAAGCAGTTCATTCACGGAAACATCGAGATCGAGTTTACCGGACTCTACCAACAGCATCGTCATGAGCGCGGCCACTGGTTTGGAAATCGAAGCTGCCTGAAAGAGCGTCTCGGGCGTCACCGGTCGATCGCTCCCCGCCTCCGCCACGCCGAATCCCTGCGTCCAAACGACTTCGTAATTATCGATCACCGCGAGGCTCACGCCCGGCACGGCCAAGTGCTCCATCCAGTCCGCAAGGCCAAGGTCCAAAACCGACCCGTCAGCCAGCCGTATAGTCGGCATGGCGCGGTCGATTGCCGCCGCAGGATCCTCCGGCACCACCCGTGACCAGTCCCGCAGTACCGCGCAGCCGGCAAACACCACCCCCGCCGCGCAAACCGCCGCGCCGCGCGCAAACCACCGCTGGCCTACCGCACCAATTCTCATCTCCCCTACGTTTGCCAACCCACCGTCCCGCCGCAAGCCCGCGCGCCCGCAAACCCGTCCGCCCTCCGGCCTACCGAAGCCCGCACCGACCGCACAGCAATCCCCTATGTCCTCTCCCTCTCCCTCTCCCTCTCCCTCTCCCTCTCGTACCCGATCAAGACCCTTCGGGCTTCTGCATCCGGCGCCCACCGCTTCAATCCATAGGACCGTCGCGCTCAGTCGTGTAGTGGTGCGGGCACAGGCATCGGCTAAAGACGTTCCCGATGACCCGCCACACCAAAGTAGGTGCGAGACCTCGTGTCCGCACCCCGTCACCGCGGAAACGCAGCGAACACCCCGCCCCGCCTCTTTGCGGCCGCTGCCTCCCCCTGTTATCTCCATGGCGGACACGCCGCATGCGCATCGCCCCCGCCGCCGAATATGTCGCTTTCCAACCGCAATGCAACAGGAGGACGCAGAGGCAGCGGAGAGAGATTGCAGTCTTTGTAGTACTTTTCTTCTCTTGCTCGGGCCAATCGGCTTCACGTGGGGTCGACGGAGGCGCGGCTCCGTCGCTACGGGTTCCCCATCATCTTGCACCGGACGTCTCAACGGGATTCTGCGGCGTTTACGATTAGCGTAAATGAGCGCAGATCAGCCCCGTCAAAACGGGATTTCGCAAGCTCAACGGAAATTCCCCGGCTACGCCGGGTTGCGGCGGAAAGGAACCGTGTGGCCACGGCTTCCTGTGATTGCTGTGGCAATTGAGCGGGCCAACCGGTTTGTCCGCCGGATCGACGGAGGCGTGGCTCCGTCGCTGCGTAGCGAATCTGCCACGTCAAAGTCGCGGAGGAGTAAAACCGAATATCGCCGCCCCAGGTAGTCGGGTCAGCTTCAGCACCCGACGGGAAACGGCCCGACTGCGGCGCACATCCGCCGCCCTGCACCGACGCCGTGAGCAACCGGCCATCCGCCGCAACCCCGCCGCCGCGGACCGGGCGCTGAAGCAGACCCGGCTACCTTACGACCCGCTGCGGGATCGACGGAGGCGTGGCTCCGTCGCTACGCAGCGAATCTGCCACGTCAAAGTCGCGGAGGAGTAAAACCGAATATCGCCGCCCGAGGTAGTCGGGAGAGCCCCGGATAACGCGGAGCCGAAATTGGGGATCGCGCCACGCTGAGCCCCGCGCCCGCCAACTCATTCGCAGCTTCCGTGCCTCGCTGAAGCTTCAGCCTATGCAGCCCGCAGCAAAGACCGCGCCCTGAAAGAAAAAGGCATCCGCCTTCGCAAACTGCGGCAATCGGTCAACTCTTATTTATCTCTGAGCTTTATTATATTCTATGGGACAAATACGCATTGATTCCGATGAGGTTTCCGTATACCATTCTTATAAACGCATTGTGCATAAGCGGCGTCGGCTCGCGGATGTGCGGCGGCAGGTGTGGGTCGCCGCGCTGCACCGCGGTGGAGGTGATCACCTACTGCGCCATGCAGTCGCACGCGCACATTCTCGTGCGCGTCGACCCGGCGGTGCGGCAGTGCGGGGGCGCGGAACTGGTGGCCCGCTTCGAGGCGCTCTACGGTGCCTCGCGCGCGGCATGGTGCCGGCTGAACGCGCGCGAACCCAAAGCCGTGCTGGCGGAGGGGGCGACCTCGCGCGCGGAGGAGCTGCCATTACTCAGGAAATCCGTGCCCTCCATGATTCGGGGCGACCTCGCGCGCGGAGCAACTGCGGGAGCGCCTGAAGCAGCGCATGGGGGACATTTCCGAGTTCATGCGCACGCTCAAGCAACGCTACACGAAGTGGTTCAACCACACCTACGAGACGCAGGGGACGCTCTGGGCGGAGCACTTCGGCAGTGTGCTCGTGGAGGACGATCCGTCGGTTGTCGCGCTGGTGGCGGCCTATATTGACCTCAACGCGGTGCGCGCGGGGCTGGCGGAGTTGCCGGAGCACTACCGCTGGTGCGGCTACGCGGAGGCGCGTGCTGGGAACGGAGCAGTGGTTGACGGAGGGCGGCGGGGCAGCGGCATTGCAAAAGCTGAAGAAACCGCCGCAGGCCGCGCCGGTGGAGATGGTGTCGGGGTTGCCGCTGGCGGCGGCGAACAAGCGGGTGGCGAGGTCAGCGGGCGGCGGCGGTCCGCCCGGTTGAGAAGTGCCCGCGCAGAGACGGCTTGTCAGCGGAGACAAGCGTGCGCTAGAGATGCGCCTACAAATGGCGATCCGATTGAATGAACTGATCGAGGGAGGGGTAC
The DNA here is from genome assembly GCA_007123395.1 of Opitutales bacterium. Classification (GTDB taxonomy): domain Bacteria; phylum Verrucomicrobiota; class Verrucomicrobiia; order Opitutales; family Oceanipulchritudinaceae; genus SLLG01. The sequence goes on along the minus strand of SKLD01000471.1, from coordinate 2,169 downwards.
TCTACCATCAGCGGAAGAATTCTGTCAGCGGACAGCTTTTTCTGCGCGATGTGCGGGAGCCTATCACTCTTGAACTGACGGGCAATCCTGAACCGGATCTGGAAGGGCGTTCGTTCGAGTTTTACATGCCGGAATCCACCGTGGAGCCTTCCGACGAGGACTATGAAATCGCCCGTGCGATGGAGCCGCGTCAGATCGGCCCGGTGGGGGAGATTACGGCGGCGCGCAAGGTGCGTGTGGTGAAGGCACCGGTAGAGGAGGCAGGGGGAGACGCACCTGCCCCGGAAACGTGGCAATATTGCCTTTATCTGGAATGGTTCGGTCAAAACGGTCGGGTTGTCGCGGAGCTGCCGGGCGCGCACATCCGTCTGCTCGATGTGGACATGCCCGCAGTGGATGACGCGCCCGACAACGAGCCCGCGGACGGGGACGGAGATTGGTCAGCGGACGAGGAGGAGTGGAGTGGCGCGGAGGCGGGTTGGGAAAGCGGAGACGATGACCCCTACGACTTGTTCGATACGGATCTAGAGGCGCAAATCGCGGCGTCGGCGGAAGGGGAAGATGAATTTTTCCCCGAGAGAGACGAAGGGGCGGAGATCATCGAAAACCTTGAGCGGATGGACGCCCAGATGGAATCGGGAGACACCATGCCGATGCGCGATCTTTTGGATGAAGGCACGGTCCTGCCCCCACCCGATGATATGAGTGAGGAAGAGGCCGCGGCGCTGCTCAAGACATTGCTCGCACGGTTCGCGCTCTTCGGGATCGCCTTCGACATGTGCGAGCACACCACGGCCCGGGATGCCTACCGCGTCCTCCTTGAGGATGTGATCGATGGTGACAACGTCCTGCCCGGGATGTTCGGCTCGGGTTGGGTGCAGCACTTCGGCACGCACGACACTTGCCCGGAGTGCCAGCGGGAAGCTGACGAAGACGCGGTTGATGAAGAGGACGACCCCCTAGGCGGCACTAAGGACGATCCCCCGTTTTGAGGACTGCATTCTTCCCTCCGGCACACAAAAGGCTTCCCTTCGTGAAGCAGGCAAATTCATTCTCAGATTTGTCTGCTTTTTTTCTTGATTTTCAAATGCGATCCTTCTTTCATTGCCTCGCCTGAACGGTGGGTCATGCCGTGAGGCAAAAAATCAAATCCTAAAACAGAATGCTATGAAAAAACTATTATTAGCTTGCCTTATGACATCATTCACGGCCTTCGCAGGCGCGCAGAACATTGTATACGACTTCAATGCGCCGGCCTACAGTCCAGGGACTATAGACGGCCAACAGGGCTGGGTGGCGGCAAATACCGCAACTGATCGAGCGCAGATTGTCCCGGACCCAGACGATCCGTTTGGCAACCAGCTTCTGGCGCTGCAAGGCAGCCGCAATCCGCCGGCGGGGGACGGAAAAATGAACCACTTTGCGACCGGTCCCTTCGGAGGAACCCCGTCATGGTTTTCCGCTGATCTATGGATGGCCCCCGAAGCCGATCCGACAGATCCTGCGGAACTGTTCATTCAATTCAACGGCTGGGACAATTTCGTAGCGTTGAAACCCACCATCGACGCAATCGAGATCCGCCGCACCCCCGGTGAAAACGCGCCTCTCCTTGAGGGCGTCAGCATTCCGATGGAGGAGTGGTTCAATTTCCGAATGGAGTACGCTGTGTCCGGCGGGTTTGCCACCTCCGCTGAAATCTTCATCAACGGTATCAGCGTTGGAACAATCGCCAACTTGGAAAATATCGAGATCGGCGCCGGAACCGTCATCGGTCTCCGCAGCCAAAATACGCTGACCTACATCGACAACATCGCCATCCCCGAGCCTTCGACCTACGCGCTGCTCTTAGGAGCGCTGGCGCTGGCTTTTGTGCTGTATCGCCGCCGCACGAAGTAAAGGCCGGTAGAAAGACTGAAAAAGTATTTCGCAAGCGCGCCGCAAGGCGCGCTTTTTTTGCGCCCACACGGGAGGGTACGCCTGCTTGGACAACATCCGCGCTCCGCAACGCGCCGACATGGACCGAAGCCTATCCGCGCCGAACCCGCGTCATCAAGGACCTATACCGTCACGCGCGACAATTTCCCCCTTGAAACGGGCGACAGGATGGAAAGCATCCGTCACACAATCGTCACAATACTGCGACACTTATGCGATCCACAGGCAAGAATC
>SKLD01000475.1 GCA_007123395.1 Opitutales bacterium | reverse complement strand
TACGCGGTGTCAAAGCCGTCCAGGCCGGGCAGAACCCCGCGGATGTGGCCGCGGCGCTCGGCGTGAACAGGACGACGGTCTACGACTGGCTCGCGATGTATTCAAAGGGCGGGTGGCATGCTCTGCGCGCGCACAAGCGCGGAGGCAGGAGGCCCAAACTGAACGCGAAGCAGCTGCGGTGGATTTACGCGACGGTCACTGAGAAGAACCCCCTGCAACTGAAGTTCGAATACGCCCTGTGGACCATTCCGATGATCCGCAAACTCATCAAAGACCGCTTCGGGATCAGCCTGAGCAACAGTTCCGTCCACCGTACGCTCGAACAGCTCGGACTGAGTCCGCAACGGCCGTTGTGGAGGGCTTACCAGCAGAATCCCGTAGCGGTCGATCATTGGATCCACACCGAGTTTCCTAAGCTCAAACGGCGCGCCAAGCGGCTCGGGGCCGATATTTTCTTCGGCGACGAGGCCGGGGTGAGATCGGACCATCACAGTGGAACGACATGGGCGCGCAAGGGTGTCACGCCGGTGGTTTCGAGCACGGGAGCGCGTTTCGGCTTCAACATGATCTCGGCGGTGAGTCCGCGCGGGCAGTTGCGCTTCATGGTTGTTGAGGGGAGGGTCAACGCCGCGACGTTCATCGAGTTTCTCAAGAGACTCCTGCACGGCTCGCAATCGCCGGTGATGCTCGTCGTCGACGGACATCCCAGTCACAAAGCCAAAATGGTGAAGGAATTTGTCGCCTCGCAGGAAGGGAAGCTCGAACTGTATATTCTGCCCGGATACAGTCCCGAACTCAACCCTGACGAGCTGGTCTGGAACCACCTCAAGACCAATGTGCTCGGGCGGATAATGCACACGAGCAAGGAACAGATGAAACGCGCGGCGGTGAATCACCTGCGCAAGTTGCAAAAGCTTCCCGATGTCATCCGCGGATTCTTCCATACACCCGCGACCTCTTACGCACGGATCTGATTTGTCCCTTTAACTATGAGAGGGATAATAAGCGGTGATTGTAATAAGTATCCTTCTTTGCCCCGAGCATATACGGGGTGCAATTGTCCAGAGCATTAGAGGAAATGGAGGGTACTTTGGCTGAACTTTCAACGAAGCCCACCCACGCGTCCGTGGAAAACCCACCCGCGCGTCCGTGGGAAATAGGCTCGAAAGCTGGGCTGGGTGCCCGGCAGTGCGGGCGATGGCATTGCCCAACGGTCTATTGATAGAGTGTTGACATTCATAATTAGCCACCCTTCAATCAACGACAAGTGCCTATGAAGCTTCTAAAATGGTGCCCTCTTGTCGCTTTCGTCGTTCTGACGGGAATTGTTTTCATTGCGTCCGACCGCCCGGACCCAGCACCTGCCGACCTTGTGCGGGCAACGGAAGCGGTTGCGTCGCCGAAAGGCGAAGCCCCGCCTGATGGCGCGCTAGCGGACGACGCGCCGACGGATACCGCGCCGACCGATGGGGACGGAACACTCTCGGATAAAGCCCCATTCACCATTTTCGACCACGTCGAAACTTGGCGGGAAACCAACTGGGAAGATTTTAAATATCCATACATCCTCGCAGGTAAAACGGACGCGGGAACGATCCATGTCGTCGCGAACCATTTGCTCGTTACGCTGCGTGCGGACGGTGATCCTGCGGAAATCCTTGCGTGGGCGGCCGACGGCGACACACGGGAACTAACCGATCTGGGACGGGGCACCTACCTGCTCTCCTGGGCCGGGGGAACCGCCAGCAAATTCCAGAAGCATTCAGCGGAACTGACGAAATGTCTCGGCGAGACCGCGTTTGTCGAGGCCGACGCCGTAATCCACGCGGCGGCGGAGCCCAATGATCCGCTATACACTTCCCAAGAGCATCTGGCGGCAATCATGGCTCCCGGCGGGTGGTCGGTGCGGACCGACGCCCCGGGGATCGTGGTGGCGGTGGTGGATTCCGGTGTGCGGAGAGACCATCCCGACCTCGTCGGACGGCTGCGGGCGCGCGACGGAGAGAACCCGAATTCGGGTCAGGACGAGACGGGCAATGGCTTCATCGACGACAAGGACCCGGGCACGCCGAAATCGGCATCGTGAAGGCGCCCGGATGGAACGAATGGCGCCCGCTCCCGAAGCCGGCGGGAACCGAGGCGCACTTCGGGTCGCTGGTGACGCTCGACGGCGAGATCCACGCGGTCATGGGCGACGGCGATTTGTATCGGCTTGCCGGTGACAGGCAGTCGTGGGTCCGTGTGCGCGGCATCGAGGGCTTTCCGTCGCAAGGAACGGTGGGCGATTTCTTTCGCGTCTTCGGATACGGACCGGCATACTGGCTGCGGTTCGGCGGAACAGGATCGACAGATCTCTTCCACACGCGGGATTTCCGTGAGGTGCACCGTGTGCCGCTCGTAGACGGATGGCACTTTCTCGGAACGTTCTCCGGAGCGGACGCCCTTCTCTATCGGAGCGATGACCGCAGAACCATCGGTTTATTTGACGGGGACGGGACATTGGTTCATCAGGTGACGGCCCCGTTTGCGGTCGACACGGTGAGCGACCTCGGCAACGGAACCTACCTCGCCGCGTCCGACGGCATTCGTTGGATCTTCGGGCGGGACGGCAACTTTTTCCCGCTGGAAATACCCGACTCGGCCGATGCCGTTGTCTGGCGCACCGGTTTCCACGTTGTCCTGCTCGGGCCGCGCGGACACGTGACCCGCTTTGCGGCCAACGATTTCCATGCCCGGTCGCTTTCCGTGCAGGAGGTGGAGCACGGGGCGGAGAACCGGCTGCACGCATGGCTCAATCTACGCAACGACGGCATTCTCGCCATGGGTGCGAATACCCGGATTCGCGTAAGCGCGAGTCTCGAACCCAGCGACGGGGGCAATACGCTGTCGCTGGGCGATTCGATGGTCGACGTTTCCGGCATGGTGCCCGGAGTGTCCCGTTTCGTCGACCTAAGCTTTTCCCTGCCGGAGGCGCTGCCGCTCGGAGATTACCGTCTCGTTGCCGATATCAACACCGACGGGCGTATACCGGAGACGAACACCGCGAACAACAGCGTGAAGTCGCCGGTCTTTGCCTACAATCCGGATATCACCCTGATCATCGAACCCGCCCGCTTCGGCACGGTCCGCACGGACCAGATGACGGCGAGCATGCCCTACGGAACGACGGTTACCGTCGAAGCAGAACCCCCGAGGGCTTTGTTTTCCTCGGATGGGACGGCATTGAGGCGGACAGCGGGCCGACCCACAGCCTTGAAATGGTGCGGCGCAACCACGTGCGTGCATACTTCGTTCCGGAGCGGTTGCTTGAGGCGTTTCCCGGTCTGCGTCCCCACGCCGCCTTTGGCTGGTATGTCGACGACGGGGAGCTGGCGGTTTCGCCGGTGACGGCGGAGTGGAGCTATTATGAGTTTCTAGGCTGGGCGCGCATCGAAGAGACAGATCCGGACGGGTCATGGCTGTGGTCGCCGACGCAAGGCTGGCTCTGGCGGGCGCGGGTAAGCGATGTCTTCTACAATCCCGTCGACGGCGAATGGATCCGCCACGGGACCGGAGAGCCGTGAAACAACCGCATGCTCCGTTATTTAACGGAGGACGGACATTCTTGTCCGTGAACGGCTAGAAGAACTGAGCACGCACCTGCACCTTGTGACGGAAAATACCGCGTCAGAGTTCTCGAAAAAAGCCGCCCGCACGTTCCCAAAAAATTAGGCTCGAAAGCACGGCGGGGATGCCCGACAGTACGGGGATGATCGCCGCCGCCATATTTATTTTGGCCGTGCTGGTCGCGAACCTGACCGCGACCCTCTTCATCCCGTTCCCGGTTTTCGGGCAGGTGGCGGTAGGCACGCTTGTCTTCGGGATCACCTTCACGCAGCGCGACCGTATCCATCATCGCGGGAGGCGTTTTGTCTATGCGGTGATCGGCGTGGCGGCGGCGGTGAACTTCGTCATGATGGTGTCGCTCCAGCTATGGTGGGGCGCTCCGGCGCAGGCATGGATGGCGGAGCGCGGCTGGGCATGGATGGCGGAGGCGCTGGGGTATTTGGAGATGAGCGGGTGGCGGGTGCTGCTCGCCTCCTTTCTCGCCATCCTTTTCGCGGAGACGGTGAACACAGAAGTCTACCAAAAGTTTCGTGAGCGCAGTTGGATGGGTCGGGTGTCGCGTTCCAACGGCGTGGCCATTCCGGTGGATTCTGTGGTCTTCAACCTCATTGCCTTCGCGGGTGTCTTCGCGGCGTTGGAATGGGTCTCGATTGTCTTCGGTGAAATCGTGACGAAGTTCGCCGTGGGCATGACCTATGCGCTCATCCGCCCTCGCCGTGAGGCGCTCGTGGTTCCGCCCGCGCCGCCCGAGGCGGAGGGTAAGGCACTGGCGCGCGGCTAGCGGGTGTGATTACGAAGTTTGTCAGTGGCTCAACGAGACTGCTGTGGACCGGTTGCTGGCGTAGCCGGGTAACTTCAGCGCCCGGCCCGAGGCGGCGGGCGTGTCGCGGATTGACGGATAGTCCCGGCGTCGCGGAAAGCGATGAATTATTGACGGCTTCATGCCGTTGCGATGTCGGGTGATGAATCCCGCCGACTACTTTTCGCCCTCCGGTCCGCGAGGAAGGGTCGAACCTGTCCCAGTCCATGAGAAGCTTCGTGAATACACCCGTGGCTAGAGCCGACGCAGCCTTGGCCTTGTCATCGGCGGTGGGTTTGCTTGGATGGACGGACCATGAAGCAGCACCAAAGCCGATTCCGGATTTCGACGCGGGGCAAAGGCCCTGTGGAAGTAACCGACCGCGTGGCGGAGTGCCTGTGCGAATCGGGCGTGCGCGACGGGCTGGTGCATGTCTTCTGCCGCCACACGAGCTGCAGTCTCGTGCTCATGGAGAATGCCGACCCCAGCGCATGGCGCGACCTCGCCCGCTGGATGGAGCGGCTCGTGCCGGAGGACGATCCGGACTTCGCGCACACGCTCGAAGGTCCCGATGACATGCCCAGCCACATCAAGATGGCACTCACCCGCTCCGCTGAGACGGTTCCCGCCGAGGGCGGACGGCTCCTCCTCGGCACGTGGCAGGGAATCTTCCTTTGGGAGCACCGGGCGAGCCCGCACACGCGCGAAATCGTCGTGACGGTGCAGGGAATGGCTTGAAAAACCTGAGCTTCCTGCCGTTCTCCGGCACTTTGCGCTTTCGCTCGCGGCTAAGATCGTGTGATAGTGCGCGACTGATGTTGGAAAGGCAGGACAGTCGGTTCCGGCGGTTGTGGCGGTGGCTCTTCGTGTTACTCGCCCTTGCGCTTGCCGGTTGCCCCGAAGCGGAGCGCCTCGTCGACGAGACCGATGAGCGCGCCTACCGCCGGGGCAAAAGTCTTGTGCGCGAAGGACGCCACAACGAAGCGCTCTCCGCCTTTCTTAGCGTCATCGAAAACCGGCGCGCCGCCCCGGAATCACACCTCGAGGCGGGCCTCATCTACTTGCACGAAGTGGGCGATCCCATCGCGGCCATCTACCATTTTCGGAAATACTTGGAGTTTATGCCCAGTTCGGACCAGTCGGAGCTTGTGCGCGAGCGTATCCTCACCGCCCAGAGGGAGTTTGCGCGGCAGTTGCCCGGGGCGACATTTGCCTCCGCGACAGAGCGGCTCGACCTTGCCGACAAGGTGCGGCAACTGCGCGAGGCCAACGACGAATTGCGCCAGGATCTGGCGAACACGCGCGGGCGCGCGCAGCGGGCGGAACGTGAGTTGACGAGGGTTGCCGCCGCCCTTGAGGAGGCACGGCGCGCGGCGGAGGATGGGCGCGAAGTCGCTCCGATCATCATTCAGTCGCTGACAGCGGCGCAAGAAACCGAGGAGCGCCGCCGGCGCCCGTCAAACACCGGGGAGGAGACGACAGCGGCGCCCTCGACCTACGTCGTGCGGCCCGGCGACACTCTCAGCCGAATATCGCAGCATGTTTACGGCACCTCCGGTCGCTGGACAGAGATCTTCGAGGCCAACCGCGACCGCCTTCCCAGCCCCAACGCCCTCCAAGTCGGGCAGGAACTGATCATTCCGTAGCATGCTACCGACGGGAACCAATAGTTATGGCTGACTTTTCTGTTTTGGACTACGGTGCTGTGGCCGACGGCTCGTCGGACGATGCCGGGGCACTTCAACGGGCTATTGATGCCGCGTATGCTGCCGGGGGCGGACGTGTTTGCATACCGCCGGGGGTCCGGATCCGCGCCGGCTATTTCGAATTACGGTCGCATGTGGAGTTCCATGTCTCCGCCGGTGCATTGCTCATGAGCGCAACGGATATTTCCGCGTTTCCACGCCGTGTCTTTGGCTCCGGCGACGAGGCGGAGAAGCGGATGTGGATCGGTGCGGCCCATGCGGAGAATATCACTCTCTCAGGGACCGGGACGATTGACGGGCAATGCCGGGCCTTTGCGCTCGGGGAGGAAGAACATGTTTTCCGGCCGACGCTGCCGTGGCGGCCCGCCATGACCTGTTTCGAGGATGTGCGCGGGCTCACCGTGCGCGACCTGACTTTCCGCGACTCGGCCAACTGGACGCTCCACTTCACCGGTTGCCGGGATGTGCATGTCCACGATGTCAGGATCGATAACGATCTCAAGTTTCCCAATGCCGACGGCATTGACCCGGATCATTGTCGCCGCGTGCGTATCGAGCGCTGCCACATCGTCGCGGCGGACGATTGTATCGTCCTAAAGAATACGGCCCAGTTTACGCAGTACGGCCCGTGTGAGGACATAGACATCCGCGACTGTCGCTTGCAGAGCGTCTCCGCCGCATTCAAGATCGGATCGGAATCGCACGGCGACTTCCGGCGGGTGCGTATGCGTGATTGTGTGATCGAGGGAAGCAACCGCGGGCTTGCCCTGCAACTGCGTGACGGAGGCACCGCCGAGGATGTTGAGTTCCGTAACATCCGGGTTGGAACCCGTCGGTTTGCACCGGTTTTCTGGGGCGCGGGCGAAGCGATCTATCTTACTGCACTCCCGCGGCATTCCGGCACGCCGCCCGGGTGTATCCGGGACGTTCGCTTTCACGAAGTCCGGTGCGAAGGCGAGAACGGCCTTGTTATTTACGGCGAGCCGACGGGCAGTATCCGCGAGGTGCGCTTTCACGGGGTGCATTTCGGTGTCCGCCGGATGACGGATTGGTCGCCGGACCTCTTTGACTTGCGTCCATGCCCGCCGGATTTTTGCCCGCCGGACGCGGAACCGGCGGGGCACGCAACCCCGTGGGGGCGGCCCGCCCGCCGCCCTCCGGCCGTGATCTCCGTTGAAGGCGCGGAGGGTGTACGCTTCGACGAGTGTACCTACAGTATACCGGAAAATGACGCGCCCCTTTGGTCCCCCGTGCGCGTTGATCGTCCGACAGAGGGAACCCCGGCGGAGACTCCGTTAATGTAGGGCGCGACAATCTTTCACCGTCGCAAATGCTCGTTCAAGAACTCACCGATAGCGGTGTAGTAGCGGATGCGGTCCGACTCGACCGGGAACCCATGGCTGCCCCAGTTGCGCACGTCGTATTTCGGAGGATTTCCGGCCCGGCGCAAGGCACGCCTCATCGCACTGGCCTGCGATGAACTAATCCGCAGGTCAGCACGGCCGTGAAAGAGGTAGACGGCGGCTTCTATGTCGGCGGCGCGGTGGATGGGTGAGGCCTCGCGGTAGTCCGCCTCTCTCTCCGCGAAATCCGCATACATGTTCCCCACCCATGAGTGCCGTCCGCGCGAGTCTTCGCGGAATTGCGCCACCCAGTCGTAGACGCCTCCGGAGGCGACCACGACACTGTAGAGATCCGGTGCGCGGGAAGCCACTTCCATCGCGAGATACCCGCCGAAACTAAATCCGACGGCAGCAATTTTCTCCGGGTCCGCCAACTCCCGCTCCACCAGCCACCGTGTGCCGTCGATCACATCGAGCGGACTCATTTCGAGGATGTCGGCAAAGGGGAGAGCTGAGATGCGCCGGCCGTAGCCGCTCGAACCACGGTAGTTAATCTGCAGAACCCGGAAGCCGAGCGCCGCATAGTATTGGACTTCGAGATCAAATGTCCACGTATCGCGTACCCAAGGACCTCCGTGTATGAGCACGACGACAGGAGAGGGGCCCTCCAATCCTTCCGGAGTGGTCAGGTATCCATGGATGGTCAGCCCGTCGCGGTTTGTGAAACGGATGGGTTCGACAGGGGCGAATGAACGGTTTGCAAGGGCGGAGTGCCTTGGGCCCAGCACCGTGCGCGTGTTCGCGGAAATGTCATGCACCATGAAGACCGGGCTTCGCCGGTCGGAGTAAAACCCAAGCACCAGTTGGGATAACTGCTCGCCGAATCCGACGAAATCGACATGGAAATCTTCGACGCCCGACGAAATGGCGTCGAAAATGCGCTGCATCTGCGGGTCGAACCAAAGGGTGTGGGGTTTTTCCGCATGATACCGTACGCCGATGGGCGAGTGAAGGTGATTGTGGTAGATAATCGAGTCGTTGATATCGAATCCATCGAGGTGAAATGGAGCGGAACTCAATCTCTCCTTTTGGATGTCCCATGCGCCTATGCCGAAGAATCCCCCGTCATTACGGACATTGACGAGAAGAAAGGCGCCGTTTGCGGACAGCCCCAGCGGAATGGTACCTACCGGAAACTCGTAGTCGTCGCCGAATGTTTCGGTCTCGGCATCGTACGGGCGATAATAGCTCAGGTCTTCCCGGACTTCATTGACGCCGATGAGGTTGCCCTCGCTGTCACAGAACCAATCCTGAATGTGCCCGGTATTGCGCGCGATGCGCGAGAACGTCCTGCGGTTCAGGTCGACCATGTAGAGGTCCAATGCCCCCCGGAAACCTGCCCGCTCGAGTGTTGCCACAAACCGACCTTCCTCCTGCGGCAATGGATGAACCACTCTCCGCAGCACCATATCCTCGTCCGCGAGAAACCGCATGGACTCCGGGTTTCTCCTGCCGACAGTAAACGACTGGGCATCCACGTAGTAGTAGTTCCACCGCGAAACCGTGTAGACGACCGTATCTTTATCGATCCAGTGGAAGCTGTCGATATCTTCGCCGGTCTCGACGGTGGCTCCGCCGAGCACTCTCTGCCCGGCGATGTCATATTGAAAGAGGCTTCGCTTGCCCCGGTAATGCCTCATGTATGCAATATGGCGACCGTCCGGTGAGACCCGCATCCCCATGAAATCGGGGTCTTTGAAAAGCAAGGAAGCCAGTTCTTCCGGACTTGGTTTGCCCGAAGCGCCGGGAAGGGTGGGCAAAGCGCCGCAGCAGAAAAGAACGAGGGCGGTTAAGCAGCGTACTGAATCGAGCATTCAAAACCGTAAACCGCGCAGATGCCGGAAATAAAGTAAAAAGAGAATTTTTGCGGAATTCCCCCCCATAGGCAGGGAGATGCATGCTTGGGGGCGCGCCCGTTTGTCTTATGCCTGTTCCGCGCGCAGCTTGTCTTTGGCGCGGTCGCGCTCTTCCTCGAGGCGTTTGCGCTCGTTGATGAGCTGTTCTTTGATTTGGGTCGCGCTCTCAATGTCCTGGAGGCGTTTGTAGGCGGCGAGTTTGCTCTGCAGGAAGACTTCGCGCTCGGCGATCTTGGCGGCGTATTTGCGGTCGATTTCCGCAAGGGCCTGCTTTTGCTCCTCGGTGAGGGTGGGGCGATCTTGCGGGTCGTCGTCTTGCAGACGCTCCATGGCGAGTTCGTAGGCGCTTTTCATCGAGGTGTTGTTGTTATATTTTTATTCGTAGTTTTTGAATCTCAATAAGGAAGCGGGTGTGCCTTGCAGAGTTCGAGGGCGGTGGCGCGCGCGGCGGTGAGCGCGCTTTCGTCGTCCGGGGCGTTGAGGACGGTGTCGATGGCCCCGGCGATTTTGCGAAAGTCGTCCTCGTTCATGCCGCGGGAGGTGCAGGCGGGACTACCGAGGCGCAGACCGCTGGTCTGGAAGGGGCTACGCGTCTCGCCCGGCACGCTGTTGCGATTGGTCGTGATGTTGGCACGGTCGAGGGCGATCTGCGCGGCCTTGCCGGTGAGATCGGGGTGGCTCTTGCGCAGGTCGATGAGAATGAGGTGGTTGTCCGTGCCGCCGCTGGACAGCTTGTAGCCCTTCTCGACGAAGGCCTCGCCCATGGCGCGGGCGTTGGCTTTGACCTGCTCTTGGTAGGTGCGGAATTCCGGCTTCGCGGCCTCGAGGAAACACACCGCTTTGGCGGCGATCACATGCATGAGCGGACCGCCTTGACCCCCGGGGAAAATGGCGCTGTTCAGCTTCTTGGCGTATTTTTCTTTGCCAAGAATGAGGCCGCCGCGCGGGCCGCGCAGGGTTTTGTGCGTGGTGGTGGTGACGAAGTCGCAGTGCGGCACCGGGCTGGGGTGGACCCCGGCGGCGACGAGCCCGGCGATGTGCGCGATGTCGGCGAGGATGTAGGCGCCGACGCCGCGGGCGATTTCCGCCATGCGTGCGAAGTCGATCTCCCGCGGGTAGGCTGAGGCCCCGACCGTTATCATCTTCGGGCGCTCGTGTTCCGCCTGCTCGGCAAGGGCGTCGTAATCGATACGACCGGTCTCGGGATCGACGCCGTAGTGAGCGACCTCGTAGAGCTTACCGGAGAAATTGACGGACGCACCGTGGGTGAGGTGGCCCCCGTCGGCGAGATTCATCGTGAGGATCTTGTCGCCCGGATCGAGGACGGCAGTGTAGACGCCGAAATTGGCTTGGCTGCCCGCGTGCGGTTGCACGTTGGCATACTCCGCGCCAAAGAGAGATTTGGCGCGCTCAATGGCGAGGGTCTCGGCTTGGTCGACGAATTCGCAGCCCCCGTAGTAGCGTTTGCCGGGGTAGCCCTCGGCATATTTGTTGGTCAAAACGCTGCCGGTTGCCTCGATGACTGCCGGAAACGTGAAGTTTTCCGAGGCGATCAGCTCAATGTGCGTTTCCTGGCGCTCCCGCTCGCCGCGCATGGCGGCGAAAAGCTCAGGATCCAGCTCGGCGAGCGGCGTGGTGTTGAGGAAGGAAGAGGGTGACGCTGCAATAGTCATGAGTCTCGCCAACCTTGGCGGCTTCTTTCCCTGCGTCAATGAAGGTTTGCAGGGGTTGATTTTGGTGGCGGCGCGTTGTAAGGGTGGAAGGATGGAAATGGAATACAGACGATTGGGAAAGTCCGGGCTCAAGGTCAGCGCGCTCTCCTTCGGGGCATGGGTGACCTTCGGCAATCAGGTGGAAGACGGCGTGGCCGACGCCTGTATGAGCCGCGCGTATGAGGCGGGGGTGAACTTCTTCGATAACGCCGAGGCCTACGCGGATGGCCGTGCCGAAAAGGTTATGGGGGACATCCTCATGGCAAAAAAGTGGCCCCGCGATAGTTTCCTCGTCTCAAGCAAGGTATTCTTCGGCTCGGAACGGCGAGGCCCGAACCAGCGCGGCCTCAGCCGCAAGCACGTCATCGAGGCTTGCGAGGCGGCGCTGAAGCGTCTGCGCGTAGACTACCTGGATCTGTATTTCTGCCACCGGGCCGACCCCGAGACACCTATCGAGGAAACGGTGCGGGCGATGAACACCCTCATTGAGCAGGGTAAAATCCTTTACTGGGGAACAAGCGAATGGACCGCGCGCGAGATCGAAGAGGCCAAGCGCGCGGCCGACCGCCACCATCTCATCGGCCCGACGATGGAGCAGCCGCAGTACAACATGTTCTTCCGCGAGCGCGTCGAGAAGGAGTATGCACCGCTCTTCGACTCGCGTCACGGTCTTGGCACCACGGTCTGGTCGCCGCTCGCAAGCGGTTTCTTGACGGGAAAATACCTCGACGGCGTCCCCGAGGGATCGCGGCTCTCCATCCCGGAACTTAGCTGGCTGCAGGACCGTTTTTCCGAAGAGTCCCTCGCCGCCAAGGTACGGGCGTTGAAGCAGTTCGCGGACAAGCGTTACGTCCCGCTCAACCGTCTCGCTATCGCATGGTGCCTCAAGAATCCGAATGTGAGCACGGTCATCCTCGGAGCCTCGCGGGTGAGCCAGCTCGAGGATAACTTGAAATCGCTCGAAGCTCTTGATCTTCTGGACAACGAAGCGATGGATGAAATTGAACAGATTCTCGCTTCGGACATTCCATCATAAACACAGGAGGTACATGAATATGGCTAAGAAAGTTGGAGTCGTTCTCTCGGGTTGCGGGGTCTTCGATGGCGCGGAGATCCACGAATCGGTCCTCACTTTGCTCGCGCTTGACCGCGCGGGCGCGGAAGCGGTCTGCATGGCCCCGGACGTCGCGCAACACCATGTCATCAACCACCTCAAGGGGGAAGAGACGGACGAAAAGCGCAACGTCCTCGTCGAGTCCGCCCGCATCGCGCGCGGCAATATCGAGGATATCGCGGGTGTTCGCGCCGACGACCTCGACGCCGTGATCTTTCCCGGCGGCTTCGGTGCGGCGAAAAACCTCTGCACCTTTGCCTTTGACGGTCCCAACGCGACCGTGAATCCGGAGGTCGAGCGGTTGCTCAAGGAAATGTTCGCCGCGCGCAAGCCTATCGGGCTCATCTGCATCGCCCCGGCCCTTGGTGCCAAGGTGCTTGGCGACTCCGGCGTAGAGCTCACAATCGGCAACGACGCCGATACGGCGGCGGGCATCGAGGCCACCGGCGCCAAGCACATTAACTGCGCAGTCACGGAAACCCACGAAGATCCGGAGCGCAGAGTCGTGTCGACGCCCGCCTACATGCTCGGCAAAGGCATCGGCGAAGTGGCGGACGGCATCGAAAAGCTCGTCCGCACCGTCGTTTTGTGGGCCTGATTCCCGGATGAACCGCCGTTCTTTCCTTGGGCGCACGGTCTTCGCCGGTCGCGCCCTCGCCGTGTGCGCCGCCGCCTTCCTGCTCGGCGCGGGCCTCGCCGCGCAGCTTACCCCCGACGCGCCTCTGCGCCACTTCCGTATACCCATGTTCGGCGACGACGGCTTCAAGACATGGGAGCTGCGCGGCGTGGAGGGGATTTACCTGAGCGCGGAGGAGAGCGAGATTGTCGGGCTCGACCTGCTTGTCTTCTCCGGCGACGAGCGTGCTATTGTGGAAAACCGCATCCGCAGCCCGCGCGCCCGGGTAATCATGGACGAGGCGCGGGCGCAGGGAGAGACCTCCATTTTCGTCAGCGGCCCCAATTTCAGTCTTGCCGGAGAAGACTGGACGTGGGAGGGCGAGAAGCGGAAGATCACCGTCCGCCGCTCTGCACGGGTGACTTTCGATGAGGATTTTGATATTTTGCGATGAGTGAATTCTTCCACATTCCGCGATTCTCGCTCTTGATGTGCGCCGCGCTTGCCGCCGCGTTCTTTTCCGCCGTCTCGCTCTCCGCGCGAGAGCCGTTGCGCACGACCGTGACCAGCGAAACCATCGAGATGCAGGGCACGGACGAGCGGAACTTCTTTTATTTCCGCAAAGACGTCGAAGTGCGCGGCACAAACCTTGAAATCCGCTGCGACGAGCTGACGGTCATCGCGGGCCGCGCGGGCGCAGCGGAGGAGGGCTTTGGCGAGATCGGCGCGATCGAGAGTATCGTCGCGGTCGGCAACGTAGTCATCGTGCAGGAGGGCCGAACTGCCTATGCCGGACGGGCGGAAGTGAATCCGCGCGCCGGAACCGTGACGCTCTCCGAAAACCCCCGTGTCGTCGACGGCGACGTGGAGGTGGAGGGTTATCAGTTCGTCCTTTTCCGCGATGAGCGGCGGTTTGCGTCTGTCCCCGATCCCGACGCTCCGCCCGACCGCCCCAGCCGTTCCGTCGTTCGCCTCGGCGAGCTGCCCGATCTCGGCTTTAGCCAAGACGAAGAGCGCATTCGCGTGGGCCGCGACGCCGAACGCCGGGAGGACCAAACCCGCAACAACGACGCCCCGCGCGAATACATCGACCCCTCCCGCATCGAAGCCGAGACCGAAGCGCCGCCCGCCGATGAACCGCAACCCGACGAAGGGCGTGAACCATGAGCGGCGCCACGCAGGCAGATCCCTCCAAGCCTCCGCCCGCAACGCACGTCGAACGCGTCTCCGCGCGGGAACTCGTCAAGGTCTTCGGCAAGCGCACCGTCGTCGAAGGCGTCGATCTGCACGTCGACGCCGGGGAGATCGTCGGTCTCCTCGGTCCCAACGGCGCGGGCAAGACAACCACCTTTTACATGATCGTCGGCCTCATCGCCGCCACGCACGGGCGCGTCTTCATGAACGAGCGCGACATTACCCGCCTGCCCATGTACAAGCGCGCCCGCCTCGGCATCGGCTACCTGCCGCAGGAGGCTTCCGTCTTCCGCAAGCTCACCGTCGAGCAGAATATCCGCGCCATCGCCGAGACCCTTCACCTCAGCCGCGCCGAGCGCGAAAAGTGCGTGGAAGAACACATGGAAGAACTCGGGCTCACTTCGCTCGCGCGGCAACCCGCCTACACCCTCAGCGGCGGGGAGCGCCGACGCCTCGAGATTTCCCGCGCTCTCGTCACCTCCCCGCGCTTTCTCCTTATGGACGAGCCCTTCAGCGGCGTCGATCCCATCAGTGTGGCAGAGGTGCAGAAGATTGTCCTCAGCCTCAAAGAACGCGGTATCGGCGTGCTCATCACTGACCACAGCGTCCGCGAGACTCTGCGCATCTGCGACCGCGCCTACCTTATCCACAAAGGCCGCGTTCTCACCGAGGGCACGGGCGACTTCCTCGTCAACGACGC
>SKLD01000143.1 GCA_007123395.1 Opitutales bacterium | reverse complement strand
GGGGTGGAGGCGCTCGCCCGGCTCAACGGCACGCATTGCCGCCTCCTCCGGCCGGCGGACGCGGTGCCCTGTTTCGAGCGCACGGAGACGTTTGAGGTGGGGGTGGCTTCGGTCGAAGCGCTCTTTTTCGTGCTGCGGCGGCAGGTGAGCGAATTGGTCCCCGAACTGGAGGCGGCGCACCGTGCGGCGGCGGTGGTGGAGCTGAGCCTTGCGCAAGAGAGCGGCCGCCCATGCCGCCGCGTCCTCGCCCTGCCCGAGCCGAGCGCGCGGGAGGCGACGCTCGACCGCATTCTCTCCTCTGTGTTGGAAACGATGCGCACGGACTCGCCGGTGTGTGCGCTGACGGTGCGCCTGCGCACGTGCCCGGCGCAGGCGCGGCAGGGCGAGTTGTTTTCCGTGGTGCCGCGGGATACGGTGGGGTTTGCGCGCACGGCGGACCGGCTCGCCGCGCTTGTCGGGGCGGAGCGGGTGGGGAGCCCGCGCGTGGCCGACACCTGGCGTCCCGGCGCTTTCCGCATGGTCCCGCTGAAGGAGGCGGAGACGGTGGCGGCGGTGGAAGCGGAGGAGGCCCCGCCGCGCCGGGGGCCGCCGTGGCGCTGCCTCCGCCCGCCGCGCCGGATCCTCGTGTGGTGTGCGGAGGGCACACCCGCCGTGGTGGAACACGGCGGGGTGTCTTCGCCGGTGCGGGTCTGCCGCGGGCCATGGACGACTTCCGGCGAGTGGTGGACGGCGTCGCCGTGGGATCGCGAGGCATGGGACGTCGAACTGGAGGGCGGCGGACTCTGCCGTGTCTACCGCGAGGGCGGGGAATGGTTTATGGAGGGCGTCTACGGATGAAGGCGCGCGGGGCAGAGTATGCCGAGTTGCACGCGGCGAGCGCCTTCAGCTTTCTGCGCGGCGGATCGGGTCCGGAGGCGCTCGCGGAAGCGGCGGCGGAGGCGGGACTGAGGGCCGCCGCCCTCTGCGACCGCGACGGGGTCTACGGCGCGCCGCGCTTCCACAAGGCCTGCCGCGAGCGCGGGTTGCGCGCCATCGTGGGCGCGGAGTTGAGGCTGGAGGACGGCGGGGTGTTGCCCGTCCTCGTGGAGAACGCGGCGGGCTATGCGAATCTCTGCCGCCTCGTCACGGGGGCGCAGTTGGGGGCGGGGACCAAGGGCACGGCGCGTTTCGGCTGGGACGGGATCGCGGAACACGCGGAGGGGCTCGTGGTGATGAGCGGCGATGCCGACGGTGGCGCGCTGGCGGCGGCGCTCGCACGCGGCGGAGCGGCGGAGGCGAACCGTTTTCTGGGGCAGCTCAAGCGCTGTTTTCCGGGCAAAGGGCAGTGCCATGTGGAGTTGCAGCACCACCGGCGCCGCGGCGACCCCGCCCGCCTGCGCGCTCTCGACGCCCTCGCGGAGCGGCACGACTTGCCCGTTGTCGCGACCAACGGGGTGCGCTACGCTACGCCGCGCGAGCGGAAGGTGGCGGATATCTTCACCTGCCTGCGCCACCACACCCACCTCGACGCGGCGGGCCGTCTCCTCGCCCCCAACGCGGAGCGGAACGTGAAGCGCGCGGAAGAAATGGCCGCGCTCTTCCGCGACTATCCGGATGCCCTGCGCGCCACGGTGGAGTTGTCCGAGCGGCTCCGCTTTTCCCTCGAAGACCCCGGCTACCGTTTTCCGGATTACCCAGTGCCGACGGGGGAGACGGCGGACAGTTTTCTGCGCAAGCTCACGTGGTTCGGGGCGGAGCAGCGCTACGGCGGGCTCACGCCGGAGATCCGCCGCCAGTTGGAACACGAACTCGGTATCATTGCCCGCCTCGGGTTCAGCGGCTATTTCCTCATCGTCTGGGACATCGTCAACTTCTGCCGCGAATCCGACATCATGGTGCAGGGGCGGGGGAGCGCGGCGAACAGCGCGGTGTGCTACAGTCTCGGGATCACGGCGGTCGATCCGATCGGTTGCGGCCTGCTCTTCGAGCGCTTCCTCAGCGAGGGGCGCCAAGGCTGGCCCGACATCGACCTCGACCTGCCGAGCGGGGACCGGCGCGAACGCGTGATCCAGGAGGTCTACCGGCGCTACGGGCGGCGCGGCGCGGCCATGACGGCTAACGTCATCACCTACCGCGGACGCGGCGCGGTGCGCGAGGTCGGCAAGGCCCTCAACTTTCCCCCCGCCATGATCGACCGGTTTTCCAGCTTGTGGCGCGGGGGAGGAGAGGGCGCGGAGTCCGGCGACCTCGCGGCCCTCCTCGAAGAGGCGGGGCTGCGGCGCGACCACCCGCGCACGCCCGTGCTCATCGAGCTATGCGGGATGGTACGGGGACTGCCGCGCCACCTCGGTCAGCACTCCGGGGGCATGATCGTGTGCGCGGGGCGGCTCGACAGCGTGGTGCCGCTCGAGCCCGCCTCCATGCCGGGACGCGTCGTCGCGCAGTGGGACAAAGACGACTGCGAGGATCTCGGTATAGTGAAGGTCGATCTCCTCGGCCTCGGCATGATGGCGGCGATGCAGGACTCCCTGCGCTACGCGCGCGAACGGGGCCGCAATATCGATCTAGCCCGCATTCCCAAGGACGACCCCGCGACCTTCGCCATGATGCAGGCGGCGGACACCATCGGCGTCTTCCAGATCGAGAGCCGCGCGCAACAGGCCACGCTCCCGCGCATGAAACCGGCCTGTTTCTATGATGTCGCCATCGAGGTGGCGATCATCCGCCCCGGCCCCATTCAAGGCAATCTCGTGCATCCCTACCTTGAGCGCCGACAGGGTCGCGCGCCGGTCGACTACCTCGACGAGCGGCTGAAGCCGGTGCTGGAACGCACCCTCGGCGTGCCGCTCTTCCAGGAGCAGGTGCTGCGCATCGCGATGATCCTCGCCGACTTCACCGGGGCGGAGGCCGAGGAACTGCGCCGCGCCCTCAATTTCCACCGCTCACCCGAACGCCTGCGGCGCGCGCAACACAAGTTGCGCGCCGCCATGGAGCGTAAGGGCGTGGCACCGCGCGTCATCGAAGGCGTGGTCGAAGCCACGGGCTCCTTCGCGCTCTACGGCTTTCCCGAGTCCCACGCCATCAGCTTCGCCCTCATTGCCTACGCCAGTACGTACCTGAAAGTCCACTACCCGGCAGAGTTTTACTGCGGTCTGTTGAACAACCAGCCGATGGGCTTCTACTCACCCGCCACCCTCATCCAGGACGCGCGGCGCCGCGGCGTGCGCTTTCACTCGCCCTGTGTGGCGGCGTCGCTGCGGGAGACGACGGTCGTCGCCGACAAGTGCCTGCAACTGGGGCTCTTGGCGGTACAGGGGCTGCGCCGTAGGGATATCGACCGCATCCTCGCGGCGCGGGCGGAGCGCCCCTTCGCCTCCCTCGCCGATTTCCGGCGGCGGACGGCTCTCGACACCGCCCCGCTGCGCCTCCTCGCGCGCGCAGGAGCCCTGCGTGCCTTCGGCGGGGACCGGCGGCGCACCCTCTGGGAAGTGGAGGAAGCGCCGGACTGGGACGGCGGGCTCATGGTGGCCGAGGAAGCCTCCTCTGACCGAGACGCCCCGGACGAGCCCCCGGCGGAGGCCATGACGCTCCTCGAACGTATTCAGGCCGACTACGAGACCCTCGGTCTCACGGCGGGGCCGCACCCCATGCGGCTCTTCCGCCGAAAGCTCGGTGGTCTCCTCCGCGCCGCCGATTTGCCGCGGCAACCCGACGGACGGCGCGTGCGGGTGGGCGGCGCGGCCATCTGCCGCCAACGCCCAGGCACGGCCAAGGGCTTCGTCTTCATCAGCCTCGAAGACGAAACGGGGATCATCAATGTCATTACGGATCCCGCCTTCTTCGAGCGGTGCCGCCGGGTGCTCGTCGAATCGCCCTTCCTCGAATTCACAGGCCGCCTCCAAAACCGCGAAGGCGTCATCCATGTCCGCGCCGAATCCGCCCGTCCCCTTGTCTGCGACGGTCTGCCCCCCACCGCCTCCCATGATTTTCACTAGTGCTACCTTGTTCGAAAATACCTGCTTCCAAAACAGGGATTACCGCCAAGGCAGAAACAAAACCGGCGGCGCGAATCCCCGCCTCCGCTTCCTCCCGCGAACCCTCCGCGCCAACCCGGGAAGGTGCCCGCCAGCTCCCCGGCGCAAACCTCTTTTATTTTATCAAAGAAAATTTTGCTTGCACTACATCTCCGGCGCCTCAGTGAGCCAAACTATATTTCTTGAAGAAATACTTTAAACCATCAACTAGATTCAATTATGGGAGAAATAAGAATAAAACGTGAGGACGGACCGGCGGTGTATCATGTGATATCGCG
>SKLD01000062.1 GCA_007123395.1 Opitutales bacterium | reverse complement strand
ATGCCCCCAGCTCCAGCGACACCGGAAAGGTCTCCGTGATGATCTGGTTGACGGTGCGCGCGCTCGTGTAGGACGGCCCCAGATTGATCCCGAAGGCATTGAGCAGCGGGTCTTCCGTGAAGAGCTTATCCGGACGGAACCGCTTCGGCGCGATCCCCTGCAGATAGCGCCAGTACTGCTCCACGGCCGGACGGTCGAGACCATAGTGCTCAAGGATGCGCTGCTGGATATAGTCAGGTATGCGCCGCTCCGAGCTGAACGGATCCCCCGGCGCGAGGCGCACCATAAAGAAGGTGATCGTGACGACGACGAAGATGACGACGACCGACTGGAGGATGCGGTTGAAGATGAAGCGGAACATGCGCCGGAAAAGTCAGGAACTCGCGCTCATTCCAGATAGATGTATTTGTAGGGCCGGTTGTCCAGCAGCTTGGGATTCCAGCCGCGCACCTCCGGCCGGATCAGATAAATGCGGTTGTAGTGGTAGACCGGGATGATCGGCATCTCCGCCATGAGGATTTCCTCCGCCTCGATCAGGGCGGCGTAGTGCGCCTCCTGCGTCGGCGCGCGGACGGCCTTGCGGATCAGCTCGTCGTAGCGGGCGTTGGACCATCCGGTGTTGTTGTTGCCGTTGTCCGTCGTCCACATGTCGAGAAAGGTGATCGGGTCCATGTAGTCGCCGATCCAGCCCGCGCGCGAGAGGTCGAAATCCATCTGCGACTGCGCCTCGAGGTAGACGCGCCACTCCTTGTTCTCCAACTGGAAGTCGATGCCCAGCTCCCGGTTCCACATCGAGACAACCGCCTCCGCGATCTTGCGGTGGTCCTCCAGCGTGTTGAAAAGCAGGAACTTACGCGGAAAATCGTGCCCCTCGGGAAAGCCCGCCTCCGCGAGCAGCTCCCGCGCCGTTTCCGGGTCGTGCTCCACGAGCCGCCGCTGCGGGAAGTCGTCGAAGCCCGGCGGCACGAAGGCATAGGCCGGCGTCTGGTCGCCGAGGGTGACGCGGTTGACGATGGCGTCGCGGTTCATCGCCATGGCCAGCGCCCGCCGCACACGCACGTCGTCAAACGGCGGGCGCGTCGTGTTGAAGCGGTAGAAATAGGTGCCCAAGTAAGGCTCAAGCCGCAGCTCGTCCGGCCGGGTCCGCCGCAGATTCGAGATGTCGTTCGAGGGAACGGTGTTAGTCACGTGCAACCGCCCCGCCGCATACATACGCTGCTCCGTGTTCACATCTTCGATGGCCATGAAGTAAATCTCGTTGAGGCGCATGCGGTCGCGGTCCCAATAGGTCGGGCTTTTCGTTACACGGATATACTGGTTCACCCGCCACTCCGCGAGAACGAACGGTCCGTTGCCCACGAACCGGCCCTGCAGCGTCCACGGAGACGAGCGGTCCAGGCGGCCCGTCCCGTAGGCCTGCACCGTCGGCGGATGCACCGGAAACCAAGCATAGTGCTTCAGCATCCCCAGAAAATACGGCGTCGGACCGACGAGGCGGATGCGGAGCGTGCGCTCGTCCAGCGCCTCCACCCCGACCTCCGAAAAATCCGTCAGCTCTCCGCGGTGAAAGGCCTCGGCGTTTTTCACCGGATAGAGCATGTCAGCATACTCCGCCCCGAACTCAGGCGTCAGTATGCGCTCATACGACCACACGAAATCCTGTGCCGTCACCGGGTCGCCGTTCGACCACCGCGCGTCTTCCCGCAGAAAGAAAGTCCACTCCGAATTGTCTTCGTTCGCCTCCCAGCGCTCCGCCACACCCGGCTCCGGCAGCTCGTCGTCCGTCGGATGGTAGGCAATCAAACCCTCGATCAGCGCGGAGATGATCTTGTTCTCCGTCACCCCCGTCGCCAATTGCGGGTCCAGCGTCTTCGGCTCCGCCCCGTTGCCCTTCAGCAAAATCCCCCGCTCCGTCGCCTCCTCCACATCCGGAATCCCGCCCCCGCAGCCCGCCAGCCACAAAGACGCAAACCCAAAGCCACCCGCCAAAATCATTCGTCCAAATCGCATCATCCAGAGAGCAAAACCCCTCCATCCCACAACCTCAAGCCATGCCGCCGAAAAATCGACTTGCCAATAATCAACCCGGTAAATTATTGTTGTCAATTTTATTAACCGGGTTGATTAAATTGATTTCCAACCTCAAGCTATGCCGTCGAAAAATTGGCTTAAAATAATTAATCTGGTTATTTATTGTTGCTAGATAAAATTAACCGGATTGATAAAATGCTTGACTGACGCTCCGGTCTTTGCTCCGCTCACGCAATGAACTCGAATCGTGTTGTTCCCAAGCGGATGCGCCGCGTTGTTGTTTCTGAGCGGGACGCGGTTTATCATGTGATGACGCGCACGGCCGGGCAGGCCTATCTTTTTGGAGCGCGGGAGAAGGAGATGTTCCGCGCGCACATGTTGGCGGTGGCGCGGTTTTGCGGCGTGGAGGTGCTGACTTTCTGTCTGCTCGACAACCATGTGCATCTGCTTGCGCGGGTGCCGGGGGAAGTGCCGGAGCTGACCGACGCACAGCTGCTCGACCGGTGCGAGGGGCTCTACGGAGGGCACGAGCACAGCCGCCATGCCCTGACGCTTGAAAAGATCCGCGAGGCACTCTCGTTCGGCGGCGAGGTGCGGGAGCGCATGCGCTCCAACCTTATCGGCCGGATGTGTAACCTGCCAATGTTCGTGAAGCTGTTGAAGCAGCGCTACTCCATCTGGTACAACCGCACCCACGACCGTCACGGGACGCTTTGGTCGGGGCGGTTCAAAAGCGTTCTGGTGGAAGGCACCGGCCTGCCGCTCGGCCTCGTGGCCGCTTATATCGACCTCAACGCGGTCCGGGCGGGAATCGTCAGCGATCCGGCGAAATACCGTTGGTGCGGCTACGCCGAGGCCGTCGTCAGCGTGAAGAGCGCGTGCGCGGGCCTCCACGCCATCGCCGGAGGCGACACGCCGCAGGAGGCCGTCGCCCGTTACAGCGTGCTTCTCTATTGCAAAGGCAGTGCTCCCGGCAGAGGTAAACCGCAGGACGCGCGAATCCCTCCCGAGCTAATGGAAGCGGTGCGCCAGCGGTTCGGATCGCTCACTCCGTTCGGGCAACTCCGCGCACGCTTCCGCTACGCCACCCGAGGGGCCATCCTCGGTACGGCAGAGTTTATCGAATCATGGTTCCGGGAACACCGAGGTCTCTTCGGCAAGCGACGATCCGGTCCACGCAAGATCCGCGGCGGCGACTGGGGCGACCTGCGCAGTTTCCGCGACCTTCAGTCATTGGACGGGCCGTGATCCCCGCCGCAGATCGATGGCGTCTGTCCATCTCCGCATCTCCGCAAGAAACGACATACGGCCCTTCTCTTTCGAGTTGCCCCCGTCCGCATTTTCCCCATGGCTCTCTTTTCAAGACCTGTCGGGGTGTAGCGCAGCCTGGTAGCGCATCTGCTTTGGGAGCAGAGGGTCGCAGGTTCAAATCCTGTCGCCCCGACCATTTTTTATCGACCTTCGCCAGGGATCTGCCATTCCGGATCGGCAAATCTGATGTATTTTTGGCGAAAAGTGAAATCCGAGTGGATCGGTTTTGTAACCCGAGAAGCGCTGTGGTCTCGCGCGGCGTGACGTTCTATCGATTTGGACTGTAGTCCGTTGGCCCCCTGCCACTCCGAGGGCGGCGAAGCGTCAGGCGGAACCAATGCCTTCTTCGAGAGCTACGCGCACAGCGGCGGGGGCGCCGGAAAGGGGGACGACGGATTCTCCGCCGGAGGCGAGGTCTTTGAGGCGGACGTTGCCGGCGGCGAGTTCATCAGTGCCGACGACGACGGCGAGACGCGCGCCGCATTGACCGGCGAGGCGGAACTGCTTGCCGAAGCCTGGGGCGCGGAGGGCATATTCCGTTCGGATGCCCGCCGCCCGCAGACGACCGGCGAGACCGAGGGCGGCGCGGCGCTCGGCTTCGCCCGCCGCCACGATGAAGACATCCGGCGCTTCGATGATCGGCGGCAGCTTCTTCTTCTCTTCGAGGAACTGCGTCATGGTGACGTCACCCATGCCAAAGCCGACAGCCTCGGTGGGGGGAAATCCGAGTTTGCTGACGAGGTGGTCGTAGCGGCCTCCTCCGGCGAGTGCCCGCCCCGCGTAGCCGGGACCGTCCGGCGCCAGCTTGAAGACCTCGAAGACAAAGCCGGTGTAGTAGGCGAGCCCGCGCACGATGCCGAGGTCGATCCGGATGAACGGGCTCAGCTCCATGGCGTCGAGGGCGTCGAGCAATTCGCGCCACACGCCGAGGCGCGTCTCGGTCTTTTCGCGGATCCCGGCGTTCGGCGCGAGCGAGCGCATGAAGTCGGCCATCTCTCCAAACTCGTGCAGGGCCATGAGCATGCCGAATTGCCCGAGAAAGTCTTCGCTGGCGTCGCCGAAGTGGGGTTGCAGGCGCTTCAGCGTCTCCTCGCGCGGGGTGCGCTCGAGCTTGTCGATGATCCCGAGCACTTCCATGGCGGCGGTACCTTCGATGCCCATGGCTTCGAGGAGGAGCGTCCAGAGGGTGCGGTCGCTGAGGCGCAGGGCAAAGTCCTCCGGTCCGAGACCGAATGCGCGCAGGCAGGCGAGGCAGACGGCGATGAGTTCGGCATCAGCCGCCGGGCCGGGCTCGCCGAAGATATCGCAGTTGAGCTGGAAGTGGCTGCGCAGGCGCCCTTCCTGCGGTTTTTCGTAGCGAAAATTTTCGGCGATGTTGAACCACTTGACCGGTTTCTTAAGGGTGGCGACACGGGCACCTACCATGCGGGCGAGCGAGGGCGTCAATTCCGGGCGCAGTGCGACTTCGCGACCGCCTTTGTCGGTAAAGTTGAAGAGCTGGCTGACGATCTCCGGCCCGCTCTTCTCCGTGAACAGCTCGAGCGGCTCGAGCGTGGGGATGTCGTACCGGCGGAAGCCGTGGCGTCGCGCCGCTTCCGTCCACACGCGAAAAAGGAAATCGCGCCGCGCGCAATCCTCCGGATAAAAGTCGCGAAATCCTGGTAGGCGCTCCAACATAAGCGCGCCTATTCCCCGGATTCCCGCCGCAAGCGCAAGCCCGGAACGCATCGATCCACGCGCCGCCGCGCGTCGGCCTCAGTCAATAGAGTCGAGGTCGAGTTCCTTGAGCTTGGCGCGCAAATCCTTGCCTGCCTTGAACTTGATAACGGCACGGCGCGGAATGACGACCTCTTTTTCCGGGCGGTTGGGGTTGCGCCCCACGCGGGACTTGCGCACCTGTATCTCGAAAACACCGAAATTGCGCAATTCGACGTTGCGGCCCTCTTCCAAAGCCCGTGCAATCGAGTCCAAGGTCAGTTGCACGACATCGCGGACCTCTTTCTGCGGATAGCCGGTCTCTTCGTAGATGCTGAGGACAATATCTCTCTTGGTGAGGTTCGAAGACATGGGCGGAAAGTCGTGATAGGATTGGCGTGATTTTTGAAGTGAATGGTTATCTGCCACTTCCGCACGTGTCAAGCAACCCGGAAATTTCGAAAAATGGACAAAGACGAACCGCGCAATCCGCTCGAGGAACTCCAGGAAAAGCTCCAGGAGGCCCTCAAAGGCGGCAATGTGAAATTCACCGGCCCGTTTGTGCCGCCCGGCATGCAGAGCGGCGCGACGGCAGGTGGCGACGAAGCGAAAGGCAAAGACGAAAACGGCGAGGCCGAAAAGATCCTCGCGCGCGTGCGCGAGTTCAACCTTAAGCCGCGCGAAATCCGCGACTACCTCGACCGCTTCGTCATCCAGCAGGACGAGGCCAAACGCGTCCTTTCCGTCGCCATCTGCGACCACTACAACCACGTGCGCCGCTGCCTCGAGGACCCGAAGCTCGCCGAGCGCGACTACCACAAGCAGAACATCCTCCTCCTCGGCCCCACGGGAGTGGGCAAGACCTACCTCATGCGCAATATCGCCAAGCTCATCGGGGTGCCCTTTGTGAAGGCGGACGCGACGAAGTTTTCGGAGACCGGCTACGTGGGCTCGGATGTCGAGGATCTCGTGCGCGACCTCTACAAAGTGGCGGGCAACAACCCCGACGTCGCTCAATACGGTATCATCTACATCGACGAGATCGACAAGATCGCGGCAGCGGGCAACACCGGCGGCGGGAAGGACGTCTCCGGACGCGGCGTGCAGATCAACCTCCTCAAACTCATGGAGGACACCGACGTGAGCCTCTTCAGCCCGACCGACATGATGGCGCAGATGAGCGCAATGATGGAGGCAAGCCGCGGCGGTAAGCCGAAAAAGCGCTCCATCAACACCCGCCACATCCTCTTTATTGTGAGCGGTGCCTTCGACAAGCTCGCCGAGTCCGTGCAAAAGCGCCTCGATGCGGCGAATATCGGTTTCGGCCACTCCTTGGATGTCACGTCGCGCACCACGGCCCACTACCTGCACCGCATCGAGACGACCGACTTCATCAAATTCGGATTCGAGCCGGAATTCATCGGCCGCCTGCCCGTGCGCGTGGCCTGCGATCCCCTCAGCGCCGACGACCTCGTCGAAATCCTCACAAGCTCGGAAGGAAACCTCCTCGAGCAGTACAAAGAAGACTTCCGCGGCTACAACATCGAGCTGAAGACGACAACCGAAGCCATCCGCGCCATCGCCGAACGCGCCCACTCCGAGGGCACGGGGGCGCGCGGGCTCATGACCGTCTTCGAGCGCGTCTTCCGCTACTTCAAGTTCGAGCTGCCCTCCTCCGGCATTGCCTCCTTCGAAGTCACCGCAGAGACGATCGAAGATCCTGCCGAACACCTGAAGAAACTCCTCAAGGAAAACGCCCATCTTCACCAAGCCGCCATGCGCGCGGAAATCGAGGCGTTCGCCAAGCGTTTCGCCGACCTCCACGGACTCGAACTCACCTTCGACGACGGTGCCTGCGGCGCGCTTGTCGACCAATGCGTCGACTCCCGCAAAACCATCCGTTCCCTCCTCGAAGAGCGTTTCAAGGACTTCGAGCACGGCCTCAAAATCGTCTCGCGCAACACCGGCGAAACGGCCTTCACCGTCGACACCGCCATGGCCCGTGACCCCGACGCCCGACTCTCCAAACTCGTCGTCGAAAGCTTCAAGCACCGGCAGGCCGAAACGGACGATGCCCAAGCATCCTCCGGCAGCAATCCCGCCCCCGGCGAGAGCGCCGGGCAGGACAGGACCGAAGACAAAACATAAGCCAAGCCTCCGGCAGCAGGCACTCCCATCCAGAATAGCCGGGGCGTGCGGCGAAAGTAATTTTTTCTTGGGCTACATATTCCGCACATATTTATCTCAGAGTTATAAATGTTTACGATTCAAACTAATCTCTGAATTAAATTATTTTACGCAGCACTCCCGCTTCCCGGCAGTATTCGAGCGGCACCCGCTCCATTCGCGAAATTTGTTTAATTGCCGTTTGCCGGTGCGGGGAAAACCACCACGCTGCACAACTTATGCTTCCCGACAACACCGCCCGCAGCCTTGGGGCCGTTCTTCCCGCGTTTCTCGGTCGTCTCGCCCTTGGATGGTTTTTCGTCCTCGCGGGCTGGGGCAAGGTCGTCAACGAGGTGAACAATGGGGTCGGCAGCTTCTACCGCGGCAGCGGTTTCCAAGACCGCAATCCGGCGTGGCTGCCGGAAGTCATCGCCGCTCCCTACGGCTATGCCCTGCCGTGGGCCGAGTTGATCGGCGGTGCGCTGTTACTTCTCGGGTTGTTCACGCGCATCAGCGCGGGCCTCGTCGCCTTCATACTTTTCACCATCGGGATCGCCCTCCTCGACGCGGGCGACCTGCTGCCGCGCCACCACGTTTTGGTCTTCTTTCCGCTCGCGCTCCTGCTTTGGCAGGCGGGGGCCGACCGTCTCACCATCGACTACCTCATCCGCCGGCGGCGCGGTGTCTGAGTGGACGGGCTCAATTATCCGGGCCGCCCGACGATCCCTCGTAGTGGGGCACGAGAGTCTGCAAGTGGCCTTGGATAATCTTGGCCGTGGTTTGCGGGGGCAGCGTGCCTTTGTGCAGTTCAAAGACGGCGACAAGGAGGGCGAGTTCAACGTCCACGACGCGCGGTGAGACGGACTTCATCGCGGCGACAATCTCCAGCGCCTTGGTCTCGGCTTTCTTGTAGGCCTCGAAATTCTGCTCCTGTGGTGTCATAAAAAGAGACCGATGGGGCTGCCGTTCGGCGGGACTGTCAACAGTCAACCTGCGGCGGGGGCCGGCTCCTCCTCGACGGGATTGCGCAAGGTGCCCACATCGCCGACGGAAATCTCCACCACGTCGCCCGCGCGGAGAAAGCGCGGCGGCGTGCGCGCCACGCCCACGCCCGAAGGCGTGCCGGTGAGGATGACGGTTCCGGCGGGCACGGTTGTGCTGCCGCTGATGAACGCGATGAGGTCGGCGACATCGAAGATCAGGTCGCTCGTCCGCGAGTCCTGCATCACCTCGCCGTTGAGGCGGGTGACGATGCGCAGGTCATGGATGTCGCCGGCTTCGTCGAGCGTCACGATCTCGGGGCCGAGCGGACAAAAGGTGTCAAAGGACTTGCCGCGGCAAAACTGGCCCCCGCCCCATTCCTTCTGCCAGTCGCGCGCCGTCACATCGTTGGCTGCGGTGATGCCGAGCACGTAGTCGAGGGCATCCTCCCGCGAGACATTGCGGCACGTCTTGCCGATCACGACCGCCAGTTCGCCCTCAAAGTCCACCTTGTCGCTGCGCAGCGCGCGCGGCAGCCGGATGGCGTCATCCGGGCCGATGACGACCGTGGGCAGTTTCATGAAGAATACGGGGCGCTCCGGCAGATCGCCGCCCATCTCCATGGCGTGGGCGCGGTAGTTTTGGGCGATCCCGATGACGGCGGTCGCTTCCAGCGGCGCAAGGAGGCGCTTTGGTTCGAGACGTTCGGCGAAGGTCAGCGGCCCCTCGAAGGGCGGCGCGGCGAGGCGGCGGAAGACTCCGTCGCCGCCGTGCGCGGCATAAACGCGCTCGCCGGAGGAAAGTTCCGTACGGATGATTCGCATGGGAAAGCGGAGCGGCGACGCAGCGGGATTTAATCCTTCTGAATACTCAGGCGACCCGGCCCCGTGAAAAGCAGGCCGAGGAGGACGAGGGTGAAAATCAGCGGGTGCCCCCATTGAGTGATTTCGCCTTCACTGGAGCCGTAGGTTGTCACTGTCGCCACCGTCATGACAAAGACGAGGAGAGCGGCGGCGGGCCGGAAAAGATACCCGACGACAAGCAGAACGCCTCCCGCCAGCTCTGCCGCAGCCGCCATGATACCGAAGAACATTGGCATCGGTGTGCCGTCCGGGGCGGGAATGCCGACATTTTCAATCGCCTTGCCCAAGGCAGCGAGCCGGTCCGTTCCGTCGAGAAACTTCGTCAAGCCGTAGTAGGCAAGGAACGCGCCCACAGACACGCGGATAATGAGCAGCCCGAATTCCGGACGCGTAAAGAGGTCTTTGACAGAAGCAAAATTCATCGATCTAGAATGGATTTAAGCGGTATGCAAAACGATGAGGACCCTACCCTGAATCGTGCCGTATGCAAGCGGGACCTTCCGCGGATCGAGAATCTATGAAACCCTCCGTCACCATCGTTGGCTTCGGCCTTGCCGGGGCGTTCGCCGCCACCGAACTACTGCGGCGCGGACACCGCCTGCGTATTGTCGACGATGTCCGCCCGGGTGCGGCCTCGCCCGTCGGGCCGGGGCAGATCAACCCGCTCGCGACCCGGCGTTTCCGCGTGGGCTGGAAACTCGACGAAGCCCTGCCCGCCGCCCTCGACACCTATCGCGCGGCCGAATCCGCATGCGGCGAAC
The DNA here is from genome assembly GCA_007123395.1 of Opitutales bacterium. Classification (GTDB taxonomy): domain Bacteria; phylum Verrucomicrobiota; class Verrucomicrobiia; order Opitutales; family Oceanipulchritudinaceae; genus SLLG01. The sequence goes on along the minus strand of SKLD01000062.1, from coordinate 4,908 downwards.
CGCTCTACCACGCGCGCCCGATCCTCCGCATCGTCAAAGACCAAACCCAGGCGGAGGACCTCGAAAAGCGCCGGGACGAACCGGACGCTGCCCGCTGGATACGCGACCCGTCGCCGGCGGAGCAACAATGCATCGCCAACCGCCTGCGCGCGCCTTTCGGTGCGTTCGTCACCTACGGCGGAGGCTGGCTGGATGTCCCGGGATATCTGGAGGTCATGCGCCGCACCCTCCAATCCGATCCGCGCGTACACTGGAATCCTCCTGAAACAGCAATGCTCCGCGAACCCTTCGCCGCCCTGCCCGATTCCGGGCCAACCGTCTGGTGCGAGGGGTGGCGGGCGCGGCACAATCCTCTCTGGCGGAACATCGACCACAACCCCGCCAAAGGCGAATGGATGCGCGTGCGCCTTGGCGAACCCCTCCGGGCGGACGTCATCGTCAATGGCCCGTGCTGGATCCAGCCGCTTCCCGACGGCACAGCCCGCGCCGGTGCCACCTACACATGGTCCTCATTCGAATCCGGCCCTACGGCGGACGCGCGCATCACTCTCGTGAAAAACCTCGCCGCCACCTACAACGGACCCTTCGAAATCCTCTCCCAGCACGTCGGCGTGCGGCCCATCGTCCGCGACACGCGGCCGGTCGCCGGACGCCACCCGGAACAGCCGGACCACTGGATCCTCAACGGCCTCGGGTCCAAAGGCGCCCTCTACGGCCCATGGGCCGCCCGTCTCCTCGCCGCCGCGATGGATGAAGGCGCCCCGCTCCCCCGCGAGATCGACGTGACGCGGTATTTTCGCTGACCGCACGGGCGGGACCGGCAAAATCGTTAAGATACTTTTGCCGACCCCGCCCGCCCCCGATCCCGCGGATCGGACCGGCGCGCCGACGACGGCTTGCCTTGTGCGAGCGATGCAACACACTCCCCCGCATGCCTTCACCGCATCCGACCCTTCTCGCGCCTTCCGTCCTCGCCGGCGACCACGCCTGCCTCGCGCCGGCGCTTGAGACCGCCGTCAGCGCTTCCGTGCAGTGGCTCCATCTCGACATCATGGACGGACACTTCGTCCCCAACCTCAGCTTCGGCCCGCAGACCGTCGCCGCCTTGCGCAAGCGCGACGATTCCCTCTACTTCGACACCCACCTGATGCTCGCCAACCCGGACCAGCACATCGAAGCCTTTATCAAAGCCGGATCCAACAACGTTACCGTCCATGTTGAGCCCAAATACGATGTCGCCGGCACGCTCCGCCATATCCGCGAACTCGGCGCCCACCGCGGAATCGCACTCAATCCCGGCACCCCCGCCAAAGCTGTCCGGCCCTATCTTCACGAGGTCGAACTTGTCCTCGTCATGACCGTCTGGCCTGGATTCGGCGGCCAGTCCTTCATCGAAGACACCCTCGAAAAAATGCGCCAACTCGACCGGTGGCGCGCGGAAGACAGCCTTGCTTTCCGCCTCGAAGTCGACGGCGGCATCGACCTCGCCACCGCCCCGCGCTGCCGCGCCTGTGGCGTCGATACCCTCGTCGCCGGCACCGCCTTTTTCAAAGCCTCCGACCCCGCCGCCTTCCGCCGAGCCATCGAGGCCCCGCTGATTGAGCCGGGACAGGCGGCCTCGCGGCCTGGGTCATGACGCGGCCCGGACCTCGTCGCTGATACTCAAATAACGATGGAGCCACCGTCGCGGAGGGCTTCGCGCAATTTCAGCGGGTCGACTTCGGCGGCGGGCGCGCCGTTGCAAACAAAGACAGCCGCCTCTCCGGCCGCTTCGCCGGTTTGGTTCATTGTGATCATAACGCGGATGGCACCATAGGCACCGGGGTCGGCGTCGATCATCCGCCCGGCCATTATGAGATTGGGGCATTCCGGGCGCACCATGGTGCGGTAGGGGATCTGGTAAAACAAAGCCGGTTCCTCGCCCTCCGGACGCCAGCGGCTCCAGACCCGCTCGTCGTGACGGATGCTGACCTCGCGCCCGTCGAGATAGCGAAAAATATGGCCGCCACCCTCGGGGTAATGGATGTCCACGCGGTAGGTGCCGTTGGCGATGGCATCTTCGAAACGGCGACCGTAAAGCACGTCACTCTCAGTGAGTTGATAGGCGGCGCGAAAGCGGCGCGTCTCCCGGGTGCCGATGGAAGAGCAGAGATCGAGCAAACAGAGGTCTTTCTTTCGTTCCGGCAGGTGCTTGCGGACCATGTCCATCATGGCGCGGATGTGACGACGCCCCTCCATTTCCGCAGCCGTCCATTGGCGGGCGTCGGCCACATTGGCGCCAAAGACATGGGTTTCGGCGAAGAGCCGGACCAAACCGCCGCGGGGAATGGTGCAATTCCAGCCAGCGTCTTTGGGCACATCGAACTCGTCCCGGTGCTCGTTGTAGAACGCGCGCATGTTGATCCCCTCCAACCCGGCGATCTTGGCACACGTCGTGGGCGGCTGCAGATCGGGACGGACGGAAAAGGGATACCCACAGTCTTTGGCGAGGTCGCCGTCTCCGGTGGCATCGATAAAGACGCGTGCCCGGATCGCGCCGCGACCGTCCTTGTTTTCCACGACGACGGCATCAACGCGTTGGTCGTCGCCGATCACTGCCCGGCAATAGAACGTGTGCAGCCACGGCTCGATCCCGTTTTCGCGAATCAAACCGTCCAATTCAATCGTAAGTTCCTCCGTATTGAGCACATAGCGGGAGTCGGGATTGCGCTCCCGTACCAAAACAGCGTCCCGGCGCTGCAAGCGCCCGACGGTTTCGAGAGAAAGCCCGGCGACGATCTGCTCCTCATAACGGTCATCGAGATCGTTGTGCCAAATACAGACCAAGCCGTTCGTCGCCACCCCGCCGAAGCGGTTTGTCTTTTCCACAATCGCGACCCGCAGGCCCCGCCGGGCGGCCCGCACGGCGGCAAACACTCCCGTGCAACTGCCGCCGAGGACACAGACATCCACATCACAGATCACCGGAACGGAACGGGAAGGCTCACAGACTTTGTCCATGCGAGCATGGTAACCTGTCTCCGGCGCGTTGCAAAGACGACAAATCCGATCCGGACGGAAACTCCGGATGCCGTAACGGGGACGAGCGCGGGCCGGTATACGAGCGAAGCGATTGCGGCAGCGAGCTGCCAGCGATGGAGACCAGGACGAAACGAAGTGGAGGCGCGGGCCGGTCTACGAGCGAAGCGAGTGTGGGAGCGACAGCGACCTACCAGCGATGGAGGCCAAGACGAAACGAAGTGGAGGCGCGGGCCGGAATCGAACCGGCGATAGAGGATTTGCAGTCCCCGGCCTTACCACTTGGCTACCGCGCCGATAAACAAACCTTGAAGAATCGACGCCCGCCGCCGCCGCGTCAACGGCGAATGCAAGTTTTTCGCAGCGCCGCCTTCAGGAGCGCAGGAGATCCTCGGCAGACGCAGCCACGAAGATTCCTTCACTCCACCGTTCAAGATCGGCGGTGCTGGCTTCGCGCAAGCGGTCGCGGACGGCTTCCGAGAGCGGGCCCGCTTGACCATCTGCCGCTCCAAGAGGAGCCGCTCACTCCTCCTCAGCGGCCAAGCGGGCGAGGATTTGCATGGCGGCGCGGGGGTCGGCTTTGCCTTTGGTGGCTTTCATGAGCGGGCCCATGTAGGCGTTGATGGCTTTGGCGTTGCCTTCGCGGAACTGGGCGGCGGGGACGGGGTTGGCCGCCATGACCTCGCGGCAGGCGGCTTCGAGCGCGCCAGTGTCGGCCGGTTCGTGCTTCAGGCCGAGGGCCTCGACGAGTTCGGAGGGGGCGCGGCCGCCCGCGAAGCATTCGACAAAGACGGTCTTGGCGTTCTGCTTCGTGACGACGCCTTCGTCGACGAGGCGCACCAACTCGGCGACATGGGCGGGGCGCATCTTTACGGCGGCAATAGGCAGGAGGCCCTCCCCCGCAGCGGCGGCGCGCTCGCGCTGAAATTCGTTGGCGACGTAGTTGGCGATCCCTTTGGCGTTGGCTGGGTAGACCTCCAGCGCCGCCTCGAAAAAGGCCGCCAGTTCGTGGTCGAAGCAGAGCACGGAGGTGACGGTGTAGGGCAGATCGAGCGTCTCTTGGTAGCGGCGCTGTTTGTCGAAGACGCGCTCGGGCAGTTCCGCCTCGAGGCGGGCAAGTTCGTCGCGCGGAAAACGGACGGGCAGGAGGTCGGGATCGGGAAAGTAGCGGTAGTCGTGCGCCTCCTCCTTGCCGCGCATCGAACTTGTGCGCCCGGCGGCGGCGTCCCAGCGGCGCGTCTCCTGCACGACGATGCCGCCCCGCGCGTAGACCTTGGTCTGACGGCGGATTTCGTAGTCGATGGCATTGCGCACCCCGGTGATACTGTTGAGGTTCTTCATCTCGGCGCGCGGGTTGAGGACTTCCGAGCCGCGCGGGCGTACACTGACGTTGGCGTCGCACCGCATCTGCCCCTTTTCCATGTCGCAGGGCGATACGCCGGCGGCGGTGAGGAGCATGCGCAGCGCCTGCAGGAACGCGAGGGCCTCCTCCGCCGAGCGCAGGTCGGGTTCCGTGACAATTTCAAGAAGGGGCGTGCCGGCGCGGTTGTAGTCCACGAGCGAGTCGCCCGCACCGTGCGTCAGCTTCCCCACATCCTCCTCGAGGTGGGCGCGGGTGAGCCGCACGACGCGGTGCTCGCCCATGACGTTGCGCGAGGGGCCGGGCAACTCGATCTCCACCTCGCCGCCGACGCACACGGGCGAGGCAAACTGCGTGATCTGGTAGTTCTTCGGGCTATCGGGGTAGAAGTAGTTCTTCCGGTCCCAGAGGCAGACGTCGGGGATGGTCGATTTGAAAACGAGTCCGGCGCGTACGGCCTGCCGCACGGCCTCGCCGTTGATAACGGGCAGGGCGCCGGGCAGGCCCATGACGACAGGGTCGGTAAGCGT
>SKLD01000414.1 GCA_007123395.1 Opitutales bacterium | reverse complement strand
GTGTAGCCGCACCAGCGGTAGTTCTCCGGCAGATCCGCCAGACCCGCCCGCACCGCGTTCAAGTCGATGTAGGCCGCGATCAGCCCCACCAGCCAAGGCGTGTCCTGCACAAGCACGCTGCCGAAGCGTTCCGCCCACAGTGTCCCCGCCGTCCCGTGGGCGAGGTTGAACCATCGCGTGTAGCGCTGCCGCAAGGTGCGCATGAACTCCGAGATGTCACCCATGCGACGGCGCAGGCGCTCCCGCAGGGCCTCCGCCGCCTCCGGCGGATCGTTGGCGAGCGCGTGCGCCAGTTCATCCGCGTTGAGCCCGCTCCACTGCGCCCGCGAAGTCCCATAGAGCGCGCGGTAGCGCCGCACCAAGGTGGCGTCATCGCATTGCCGCACAGCCGGATCGATGCGCACAAGAATGTGGAAGTGCGTCTCCAGCACACAGTAGGTGATCACCTCCACCCCGCTGAACTCCGCCGCGCGGTGCAGCGCCGCCACCCACACCTCCCGCTGACCCTCCAACAGCACCCGCCGCCTCTGAATCACCCGCGATGTCACATGATATACAGCCGGCCCGTCCTCTCGTTTTATTCTGATTTCTCCCATCTTGGAATAGCTATGGGGCAGCCAGAAACAGAACACAAGAAATTTCTTCAAGAAATTTTTTCCGTAATACAATTTACCATGCTATGAATCTGAGCAAAAACGATTGCATGGCATATTCTGGAGACATTGCAATATTATGTATCTCCGAGAAATTGTGTTTGGGCCGCCGGTTGCGGCAGTGTTGAGCAGGCTTTCCAGCGTCGCCCGAAATGGTCCGGGACATCCGTCGGGGGAGCAGACCAGCTGGGGATTCGCGCCATCGTATATTTTCCCGCGCGGACGTGTTCTCACCTACGTATTGCGCGGGGACCCGTTGCGAAACAGAGAGGCCTCCCCTGACGCCGCATCGGCGGTAACCCAAACCCGGAAATCCTTCTGTTCCAACAATGCAGAAGTAAGTGCAAGACGTCGACTCGACTGCGTTCGATTTGTATGCACACTCTGTGATTCCGCGCGCATTCTAGGCAACGGCGGGACTCCTCGTATTTCGAATGTTTTGGCGTTGCGACGGGCGCAGAAACAGACCAGCATTTTCCTCCATGAAACCTAGGCTTATCCGGATTTTTCCTGTGCTTTTCGCCGTTGTTATTCTCTCAACCGTATGCGGATGCGCGACAGCAGACCGCGGGAGCCAGAACGCCTTCGGCCTCATTCAAAGTCGCCCGGCGCACTTTGCTCCGCCGAAAGACACGACTTTCGCAGTAAGCACAAAAGATCTTACGCTACGCGAGAACGTTACCGGACGCGAAACAAGGATTCTGTGGGGATTGATAACCATCACAGATTACTGACCCGCCGGGCAGGCCTCCGCTCCGGAGTGCGTCCCGTCTCAGAGTCCGCCGACTCCACGTCTCGCCGCAATGTCGGAGATCTGCGCAATGATTTCATTGGCGTTCGATAACTCGCATGGCTTCCTGTCGCGCCCGCAATGCAAGTACCGTAACTCCGCGGCGATAACCGGCTGAACAACCGAACCCCCTCCGGTGGCGAACGACATGGTCGCATGGCTGGAAACACCGCACCGTCAGATTTACCAGTCTGCTGGAAGCGATTGCTGATCGGCGATTCCGAACCAAACCGAAAAATGCAAAAGCTTGTAAATAATTGGCGGGGAGACCCGCATTGGTTTTACAAAACACCTCCTATTGTGCTACAAGCCCCCTCTCCGAAAATACGGAAAACCCATGTATCTTGAATATTACGGTCTCCGGGAGATGCCCTTTCACATCACTCCCGACCCGAAATTCCTGTTTCTGTCACCGACGCATCAGGAGGCCCTCCAGCATTTGCGCTACGGAATCCGGGAGAAGAAGGGGTTCATCGTACTGACGGGGGAAGTCGGCTGCGGAAAGACTACTCTGTGCCGCAAGATGCTGGAGGAGATTGACGACCACCCAATCGAAACCGCCCTCATTCTCAACCCACGCCTCTCGGAAACGGAACTGCTCCAAGCAATCCTACGGGACCTCGGCTCGACGCCGGAATCCGCTTCGCACGCCGCGCTTCTGGAACAACTCAATCGCCACTGCCTCAGTCTCATCGCGGAAGGCAAGGACATCGTACTCATCATCGACGAGTCGCAGAACATGGGCTTCGAAGCCCTCGAGCATCTTCGTCTCCTCTCCAATCTGGAGACAAACACGCGAAAGCTCCTCCAAATCATTCTCATTGGCCAACCGGAACTGAAAGCCAAGCTACAGCGCGAGCAGTTGCGGCAATTACGGCAGCGCGTGCTCGTCTTCTACGATCTGCGCCCACTCACCCGCAGGGAGACGGCTCTCTACATCCAGCACCGCCTGATGCTCGCCGGGGCGAACGGTCGTCCGTCGTTCACACCGTGGGCGGCGCGCAAGGTTTTCCGCCATACCAAAGGAGTACCTCGCCTCGTAAACAGCCTTTGCGACAAATCGCTCCTCGCCGCCTACGTGCGCAACGGCGACCAAGTCACGTGGGCCGACGTTCGACGCGCCGCGCGCGAGACCTCGCTTTGACAACCCTGCAATAGACCCTTTTTTCTCCGTATTCCATGACGCGAAACGCGCTCTACCCGCCGCCATGAGTCTCATCAACGAAGCCCTCAAAAAAGCCCAGTCTCAACAGGAGCCGTCCAAAGCGGTTGCCCCGGGCGAGGTCCGCAGCACGGTCGCGCAGGCGATGGACCACAGCGTGCCGCAGCCAAGCACACTGCCTCCGCTCGCCGGAAAGCGTCCGGGTGTCCTCCTTCCCGCCCTTGCGGGAAGCACGATCCTCGCCGTGCTGGTCCTCGGGATAGGTTTGATCTTCTGGAGCCTGAATCGCCCGACCGCACCGGTTTCCGTAGCCGCGGCGGCAGAAGAGACCAAACCACCGCCAGTGTCAGCGTCCAACGCAGCGGAGTCGGCTGCCGCAATCTCTGAAGATGAGGGCCCCGAACCGACCCCAACCGCAGCGGAACCGGCTCCCGAATCACTTCCGGAAAGAAGCGATCCCGCGGCAGCCCCCGTATCCACGCCCGAGCCTGCATTTAGCATCGATCCGGCCCCGGCTGCGGTAAAGCCCGTTTCAGCGCCCAGCGAGCGGGAAGAATCCGCGTCAACATCCGATGCTCCGGCCCCCAGCCCTGAGCCTGTTGAAGCGTTCCCCTCCCCGCAAATAGCTGCCTCTACCGCCGCCGCGCCAACGGAGCCCCGGACCTCCTCCGCCGCGCCGAACGGCGAACCCGCGCCCGCCACAGGAGCAACGCCTACCGCCGAGCCTACGTTGGTTCCGCAATCGGAAATCCTCGATGTAATCGAACAACTGGAAATCCGCGGCATTATGGCGGATTCCCGACGGGTGTTGATTTATGATAGGCGTGTAAAAAGGTCTTTTGCGTTTGGATTGGATTCGACAGTAAGCAGAAACCCTCTATTAAAAATTAAGGATATAACCCCATCCTCAATCATTTTCACTGATGATGCCGGAAGATCCTTCACCAAATCATTCTGACGGGCAAAAGCCGAAAAGACTAACATTGCGGCTTTCCGAACGTGCTAAGGCGGAACCTCCGCCAACGAAATCCGACACCGCAGAAAAGCCGTCCGGGCCCCAAGCCCCTGCGTTGAAACCGCCCGCTTCCGCGAACATTGAGCCCCGGACCGCCGCACAGCACGAAGAAAAGCAACCCCGCAAAGGCCCCCCGCCAATCGACGCCCGCGTAATTCCGGCGCCATCGGAAAAAAAAGCTCACGCGGCTTCGAACGACACGGCGCCTCTTCCGTCGGCGGGCCTCGTTGCGGCCGGGTCGCCGGAAACACCGGCACCCCCCCCTGACGCAGATGCAACGGAGGACGAAAGGGATGACGACATCCCGCCGGACGCCGTGAGCAATGCGATCAAAGCGGGCAGGCAACAGTCGCCGAACAAGCGCGTCGTCAAACTACTGACAATCGCCGCCGGCCTTACAGCAAGCGCGCTCGCTGTCTGGTGGAGCACCGAAACCCTGCCCTTCTTCATGTCGGAACCCGGGCATGCACCCGAACCCGCGTCCGCGGAAATGCTAATCGATTCTGCGGCGGATACCCCCAATGACAGGGAAAGAGCCTCCTCCTTGGGGGAAGCAGGCGATCCGGCCCTAACCGGCTTCGCGGAGCGCGACCCCGGTGTATCCGCCTATGTGGAAACCCTGCGCATCCAACACGTTCAATCCGACGCCGCCGCAACGCGCGTCGTCATCGGCGGCGTCGCCTTCGTTCC